>DASPPF010000080.1:0-5266 GCA_035625575.1 Nitrososphaerales archaeon
GGCGGGGCAGCAGTGCGGCAACAGCACGTCCTACGTCTACTGCGTCGGAGGTCAGGATGCCAACGGCGGACCACGCAGTGAGACATACTCCTCGTCCTCCGTCTCCTCGTCCTCCGTCTCCTCGTCCTCAGTCAACATCACGAGCTGGACGTTGGGGTCCGACCAGTACCCTCAGAACATCAACGGTCAATCGTGCGTAGCCTACTCTGGCTATGTCTACTGCGTCGGCGGGACATACGACGACAATCAGGATGATGTCGCGTCTAGCTACTTCGCGCCGCTTGGCGAGGGTGGCGCGACAGGCAACTGGACCTCCACAACCACATACCCCATTCCGATAGACAGCCAGTCGTGTGTCACGTCCATGGCTTACATCTACTGTGTCGGAGGAAACAACGAGACAGACGGCACCAACGCAGACTCCGTTTCAAGCAACTCCGTCTGGTACGCCCAGCTCTCCTCCTCTGGCATCGGTGCCTGGAGCCACTCGACTGCTTATCCGAAGGACGTCTACTTCCCTAGCTGTTTCGCTGCCGGCGGCTTCGTCTACTGTCTGGGTGGCGCCGACGGCAACAACAACCCGCTGAGCACAGACTACTACGCCTCGCTATCGTCGGCGGGCGTGGGTGCTTGGACCCAGACGACGGCCTACCCGGTTCAGGCGAGCAGCCAGGCCTGCGTTACATCGTCGGGCTACCTCTACTGCGTGGGCGGAGAGGAGGGGAGCAGCTCGTTCACCAACGGTGTTTTCTACGCACCAGTGTCGTCCGGAGGCATCGGGGCATGGAAACAGGCTTCAAACTATCCGCTGAGCGTGTCGACCACCTGCGTCTATCTGTCGGGCTACATCTACTGCGTCGGAGGCTTCGACGGTAGCTCGGTGGGTGAGAACGGAGCCGTGTACTACGCCGCTATCTCCTCGCTCTCTGGCACGACCACGTCGGGTTGAGCACGAACCCGACCTTCTGGGCAACGCCCAAAGCGCCTTCGGCCACAGGATTCTCATTTGCCTTGGTTCAGCTCGAAGCCTTGGCCACCAGCGACCAAGAGGACGTGAGGCTTGCCAGCGCCGCGAAGGTTGCTGCCGTCGAGACGAGGTGCTTTCGTCAGGTGGCGGACACTTGATTCGAACCCCTCGGCAGAAGAACTGCTGACGGCGCAAGAACAAGAAGAGAGCGCGACCGGGGGACGTCAATCCTTTAATCGAGGAGCGGACAAAACGGGAATCCTGGGTTGTCTTCGCCCAGACAGAACGCCGTCATCGCCGTGGTGCTGTTGGGAGTCTTCGCTACGGTGGTCACCTATGGCTATTATTCGAGCCACTCATCAATAACGCAATCGAGCCCGTTAATCGAGAACATCCAGCTCAGGTCTACCTCCGTGGACATAGTTGGTTTGAACCGAACGGGTTTCAGCCTCAAGCTCGACGCGGTCGTTTACAACCCCAACGGCTTTGGGGCGAAGCTGGATTCAGCGAACTACTCGGTCTATGCCAACGGCCAATACATCGGGAGCGGAGAGACAACCCATGGCTATGACATTGCCGCTCAATCTTCCCAGACATTCGTTTTTCCCGTCGACGTAGGTTGGAAGTCGGCCTTCGAAGCGGCGGGACACTACGTGGTGGGCTTGGGGCACTTGACTTGGGAGGTCAAGGGAAATGCTGATGTCGACGTCGGCGTGCTCCACCTATCCGTGCCATTCGAATTCACGGTCGGCTAGCCTTCGTTTCCCACCTTCGTGTTGAGCCGCCACCCGTTCGGAACCCGTCACCCCGTCCGCACAGGCATGGATTCGGCTCAACGAGTAAAGCGGCCGAGGGGACCCGACTCCGACAGTCTTATCAGGGAGTTCGCCGCCTTTCAGACAGCCATGAATCGCAGCGTGATGGTCCTCGTCGGTTTGACGCTCGTTCTGGCGCTTGCGCCAGCCATTCAGGCAAGCGCGGCAACCTCCGCCGGGTACGTCGCCTACAGCGTGCAGGTTTCTTCCGCAGGGAGGAGCCAGAGCTTCTCGGTGAATGAAAGCGTCTCTGCGAGTTCGCATCAAGGGGAGTCCATCCTTTCTCTCGCGCTAAAGTCGGCTTCGACGAACTTCACCTACTCTCATCTGGTCAATTCTTCGTTGAGCCTCTTCCCCTACCTCCCGGCCGTGGCGAACGACAGCTTCACGTACAGTAACGATTCCTACAGCGTCACCGCCCGAGTGGTCCAGACGGGCACGTCGCAGGTCACCTTCCAGGGAGGCACCCACACCCTGAACGACTTCGCTATCTCCGCTAGCTTCACCAGTCCGCAATCCTCTGGGACCGCCAACGGCAAACTCTCGGCGTTCCAATCTGATCTCGTCTACTCGGTCGCGTTCAGCTCGAATGGCACCCTTGTCACGGCAACGCTGACATCCACATCGCTCCCTCTGGAAGCAGGCTCCGCCAGCCCGAGCATTCAGGCGGCCTCGGCGGGCGTGGGCGTGTCCGTCGCGGCGGCAGCGATTGCGCTCTCGCTGGGTGTCAGGGCAAGACGGAAGAACGGGTCAGAAGCGGCCCAGAAGCCCGACCACTGGGTGGACTGAGCCTCCGCGTAGCCGTCAATCCGGGGAAGCGATCAGATGGAAGAGGTAGCCAGACTCGAAGCGGCCGTCAAAGACTACGGGTCGAAGAGGATAGGCCCAATCAGCTTCTCCGTGGGAGCCGGGGAGATCGTGGGTTTCCTGGGCCCAAATGGTTCGGGCAAGTCCACGACGATTCGCATGCTCCTGGGGCTCATCCGCCCGACCTCCGGCCTCGTCAGGCTGATGCAGATGGACCCTCTGGCTGAGCACGTGAAGGCGCTGTCGGGCGTCGGGTACTCCCCCGAGCTCCCGAACCTGCAGTCCTTCCTCTCACCCGGCGAACTCCTGCGGCTCACTGCGAGGTTGTTGGGGCTCGACGGCGGGACGATCCAGAGGCAGATACCCTTGCTGCTGGAGAAGGCCGGACTGGTCGAGTATCAAGACTACAAGATTACCAAACTCAGCAAGGGGATGGTTCAGAGGCTCAGCGTCGCACAGGCGATGGTCGGTTCCCCGAGGCTGCTGATACTCGACGAGCCGATGATAGGGATAGACCCGGCCGGCGTGGTTCATTTCCGCTCGATATTCAGAGAATTCGTCCGCGACGGCGGGACGATCGTCATGTCCTCCCACATACTCTCGGAAGTGGAGTCGCTGTGCTCGAGTCTCGCCGTGATCCATTCCGGGAGGGTCGTATTCAGGGGCGGAATCCAGGAGTTCATCCTGAAGGAGGTGGGGGCCAGGTCCATAGCGATCGAGGTGGAGAAGGCCGATGAGAGCCTCGTCAGGGCCGTGGAGGCTGTGAAGGGCGTGAAGCGGGTGAGCGCCACCGGAGGAGGTCTCGTCGTCGAAGTCTCCAGCGACTCCGACCCGAGGGCGGAGATATCGAGGGTCGTCGTGGAGTCGGGAGCCAAGCTCCTCTCCATTGGGTACGCGAGGAACGAGCTGGACGAGGCCTACGTGAATTCGATGAGGGGAACAGCGCAATGAGACTGGGAAGGGTACTCACCTTCTCCCGCTACGAGGTCAGGCGCGCGATAGCGAGGAAGAAGGTTCTAGCGGTGGTGGCGCTGACAATACTTCTGGACACGGTTCCTTACTATGCCCTTTCCCGCGCGGGCCTCTCCCTGATCCCGGCTCTCCTGCATCCCTATCTCTGGGTGGTCGGAGTCTTCGTCCCGCAGGCCTTCTTTCTCCAGTTCATCGCGCTGCTGATAGCCGCTGGGTCGATGTCGGAGGAGTACGAGCAGGGAACCGCCGAGGTGCTGCTTTCGAAACCTGTCGGGAGGGGGGAATACTTCTTCGGAAAATACCTCGGCGGTTATCTCCTGCTCGTGTCCGTCATAATCCTGAACGTCACCCTGACCGTCGCCTCCGCCACGTATGTCTTCGGTCCCCAGACGGGGCTCTGGATACTCCCCTTGGTCTTGCTGGTGCAGGCATTCTCCGGGCTCGTCTTCTTCTCGTTCTCGTTCATGGTCGGGGAACTGGTCAGGAGGTCCTCGCTCTCATACATCCTCTCCTCGGCTGTCTTCTTCACGAGCCAGATACTCGGGGTCTACCTGGGGATCGTCTATGAGCTGACTGGACAGGAGACGTTCAAGGCCGTCAGCCTCTACCTGCCCACCACGCCGGTAGACTCCCTGCCTCTGCTGCTCGCCCAGCCCAGGCTCCCGAGCGCGGTGGGCGAATTGTTCAGACTCGGCGGCATCGGTGCAGCGGAGACGTCGGTCTGGTTCTCTGCCCTTCTGATAGCGGCATACTCTGTCGCTGCTGTCGTGATAGCGGCCGCATACTTTGGCCGAGTGGACGTGGCCAAGAGAATCACGTAGATCGCCGTCGGCGCGGCGTGTCCCCGACGGTGCCTTGGAGACGAACGGACTAGCGAGATCGGGCGAGGCCTAGAGCCCGGCCAAGAATCTCTCCCACTCTTCCTCGTCGTCGACCTCATCCTTCAGCAGGTCCTCGAAGAGCTCGTGGGTGACCATGTCGGTCATCCTGTACTTCTCGGCCATCTTGCTGTAGAACTCTATTGCACAGGCCTCGGCGTCCAGAACGTCTTGGATGACTCGCTTGAGGTCGACTGGGTCGTCGGTCGGCTCCTTGAAGCCGCAGCCGCTCTTCTCCAAGAGCTGCGCCGGGTGCGCGACGGGGCGACCACCCAGCTGGAGGATTCTGTCGGCGATCTTGCCGGCGTGGCCCAGTTCGTCGGCTGACTGGCTTTCGAGAACGGGCCTCAGCGTGTCAGCGTCGAGACCCTTGATCCACTTCGCCATGTACCAGTACTGGAAGTGGGCAAGCCACTCGTCGCAGTATGCGGTGTTGAGGTCCTTCAGGACTTCGGCGACGTTCGCCCTTACGATTTCCCTTCCCTTCTTTCCCATGATGCCCAATAGATGGTCGTCCGCTAAAGGTCTGGGGACGTTTCCCAGTTATGAGAATCAGCCTTGAGAGAGTTCCGGCGCGATATTCTGAAGAGGCGCCCTAGTACCCAGCTTCATTCTTCTTCATTCGCGCCCTGACCAACTTCTTCACTAGCGAGACCGGGATTTCCCTGTTCAAGGGCAGGTGGACGGCTGACTTGGTGGTCACGTAGCCTGCGAGCTCTCGCTTGTGTTCTGCAATGACCGGAGGGCGCAGGTAGAGGCTGATGTAATTCTTCTGGAGACCGAAATAGGCCAACCGGCCCTTGTAGCCGTAGAAGGGTATCCTGTAG
>DASPPF010000081.1:0-3521 GCA_035625575.1 Nitrososphaerales archaeon
CGAAGACTCGGTCCACAGGGTCAACCTTCCGGGAACTCCTCCCGGGGCAAGATCGAGTATGCTCAGGTCCTCGACCCGCACGACGTCCGTTCCGGGAATCGAATGCGACGCCCTCCCCAGACCTCGGTCGTTGGTGACGACAAAGAGCGGGCCGACCCTCTCTCTGTAGACCCTGCCCCTCAGCCTTGCCTTGCCGGAGTTGCTCTTTATCCCGCCGTACAGCCTGTCCAGCTCTCCAGACAGCTGCGCGTTCTCAAGGAAGCTCGCAAGAGTGGCAGTCTTTTCCACTGTCTCTATCTCGTCCGTGACAACGAGTGGCAGGGCCGCGTCGACCCTGTGCCCGCGCGCCTTGACCGAAGCGAGGTCCGCTGTGTACGCGATTGCCGACTCTGTGGCGAGCCGCTTCTCCTTCTTGTTGATTTTGAAGTGTATCACCTTCTCAGACCTGGGAGGATGAGGAAGGCGCCCCTTCACGGTGCTGGCGACTCCGGCGGCCATCCCGGACCTCGAGTACCTGCTCCCCTTGACCCTCGGAATTCTCGACTGACCTGTTCCCGTCGGAGGGCTGTGCGTCTCTGCGGTGGTCCTCTCGCCGGCCATCGGGTCCCTTCCCTTCGGCTGGAATCCGTGCGAACCCACCAGCCAGAAGGCTCTCTTGACGAGGTCGGGCCTCAGTCCAACCGAGAAAACGTCCGGGACATCCACCTTGCCGCCGGGCTTGCCGTCCAGACCGAGAACGTCCACCTTCACGCCACTCACGCCCTCGCCATCGTGCTTACTTCGACCAGCTGAGGAGGAGCCTGGTTCTTGTAGAAGCCGCGGACGGGCATCCTCACCATCACGAACCTCCTCGACGGGCCTGGGACTGAGCCTCTCAGCACGGCATAGTCGCCGTTGACCACGCCGAAGTGCCTGAACCCTCCAGCGGGTGTTATCGGCTTGTCCTTCCCGTTGCCCAGCATCAGTATTCTCTTCCCCGTCTCGGCCCTCTGGTGGAACCCCATCTGGCCGGCCCTCGCGACCGTGTACATCACCGCGTTTGGATGCCAAGGTCCTATCACTCCCACGGCCCTCACGCTCTTCCTGGACTTGTGCTGCTTGCGCTTTACTCCGAACCTTGTCACTGGTCCCTCGAACCCCTTCCCCTTGGTGATCCCGAGGACGTCCACGTACATCCCGGGCTTGAAGAGCTCGGCGAACTTCACCTTCTTCCCGACGAGGCCGTTGGCGTAGTCAATCTGCGCCTTCGCGTCAGCGCCGCCAACTCCTATCTCGAAAGTGATCGGCTCCTTCTGGGATAACCCGACCTCAGCAGGCACTACGGAGACGAGCGCCGAGACCCTGTTCACTTGCTCCACGGGAACATCTGCGGGTGCGGTCTTGCCTTCGCCCAGAGCGGCATCTCCCCAGTTCACCCTTCCGTAGAGCCTGACCCCTTTCACCTCGAGTTCGGGGAGCGACAAGACGCTCGAGAGATTGAACAACGGCTTGCCGAAGTTCGGCGTCTTGGCCCTGTCGTCAACTGTGATCACGTGTATCGTCCCCGCCTTGAACGCGGGGAAGCCCAGCATCGTGGGCTTGTCGCTGGCTAGCTTGGGCCAGTTCCTGACTTTGGGAACGACGCGGTTTGCCCTACCCCTCGGCCTGTATGCAAGACTTCCTCTACGCGGCGCTGAATGCTTTCTATGGCCCAATCGCCACTCACACTTTCCCGAAGGCCGTTTTGCGTTCAGCCTTTAAGCTTTCCAGAGGCTACGACAGGAAACCGAGGAGGCCCAGGGCGGCGAAGACCGCTTCCTCCATCCTCACGGTCTGCACGTTTTGCTCGGCAAAGAGGTTCACCACGAAGTCCACCCGCTCCCGCAGTCGAGGGCCAACCAGGTCGAAGAGCCCCCGGGACGGAGAGCCGAACAGGAGCATCAACTGGCTGTTTCTGCTGAACGCCTCTCGGAGGGGAGGAAGCTGCGACTTCAGCGGATCTCCAAGTCTAGAGGTGGCAATCTTCAGGGGGAACCTAGCGTCGCCCAGGGTGTCGTCCAGGGTTCTGCTCTCGACTAGATACCCCCAGTACTCTTTCACGGCATCCCTGGTGACTGGCTCCGCCGTCAGCGGGTTCTTCGAGGTGATCTTCACGGTCACCCTCACATCGGCTCTGGTCTTCCCTCTGAGAAGGGGCGCGCGGTCCAAGCCCACGTCCACGCTGCCGTCGGCGTTCGTGACCCCCTCGCGAATCTCGCCCACCTCGAGGTCCTGCAGCGAGACCCTGGGCTTGTGCGAGGGCGTCCTCAGCGGCGGCAGAAGCCCGGCGTACTTCAGGTCCTCGTCGAGCGGGAAGACTCTTCTCCTGAGGTACTGGGGGGTCTCGAGATACTCGAGCACCTTCGTGATTCTCTTCGACTCGCCCTTCCCTCGAGGATCCCTGAAGACCTCGACCAAGTCCACGCCGTAGATGGCGCACGCCCTCGCGATGAGGCCGAGCTTCGTCGTCTTCTCCCTCGTCGAATCGCGTTCTTCGAGAACGGTATCAGGAATCGCGACCGCAACCTTCTTGCCCAGAAATGTCAAACGGAGTCCGACGTTGTCTGGGATAATTCAGCTTTTCATGAACTCTCGCCTTCGATAAGTAGATAGCGCGTCGACAGCGGTGGCAATGCTATGGCAGAACCCTCGACGCCACCGCGCCCACGAATGCCACGGTGGGTCTATTCGGTGCTGCCGGTTTCCCTTGCATCGGGCCCCCTCAGTACTCTGATTCAGCTCCACCTGATTCAACTGAACGGACCAACTCTGGGGGTCATCTACGCGGGTCTCGCGGTCTCGGCGTTCAACGGTGTGAGCATCCCTGCGGCGATGTTCTGGGGATACACAGTCGACCAGCTTCATTCTCGGAGGTCGATGATCGTCGCGAGCTACTTTCTGGAGGGCCTAGTTCTTCTGGCGTTCGGCCTCATCAACAGCACGAGCGGCACGATACTCATCTACTCGGTTTTCGCGTTCGTCTCGGCCGCGGCCGCCACACCCCTCAACCTACTCATAATGGAGAGCGAACCCAAGACGTCTTGGGCAGGCGCCTTCGCCAGGCTCTCCATGATGTCTGGCATCGGGAACGTGGCCGGACTCATTCTGAGCACGGTGTGGGCGCAAGCGCTACCCATTGTCTTGCTCTCCATACCGCTCGGCAACCTTGCGGTCATTTCGGCCGCGATAGCCTTGATCACCGTGAAGGACCCAACGCTAAACCTAGAGGAGGAGACAATTGTCCGCAGGGCCTCGAGTTTCTTCGCCAGGCTCCTCAGCCTACCCCTGTTCTTCATCAGAATCCCTAGGCCCGCAGATTTTCGGCGGGTGTTCAGGGGTCTTCGGTACGAGCTCACGAGCTACGTGCCTCTGTTCTACATCTCAACGGTCCTCTTCTACTTCTCGAGCGGAATCTTCAACACCTCGTTCGTGCCTGCGCTTTCCAACTTTTCTCTCTCGGCTGGCGAAACCTTCGCAGTAATCCTGACCGGCATGGTCGTGCA
>DASPPF010000082.1:0-14097 GCA_035625575.1 Nitrososphaerales archaeon
TTCGTTGGAAGTTAAGGTTCTGGGAGCCGCCAGGCAGGTCGGCCGCTCCGCGTTTCTCGTCTCACACAGGGACACAAAGGTCCTGCTCGATTACGGCGCCCTGACCACGAAGGTTCCAGGGTTCCCCATGCACGTGCCTCCGAAGGACATCAAGGCGATAGTGCTCAGCCACGCCCACCTGGACCATTCGGGGGCAGCCCCGCTGCACTTCCTCAGCGGCAAGATGAAGCTGCACGCGACTCCGGTGACTTCGGAGCTCTCGAACCTACTCATCCAGGACTTCATCAAGATATCCGGCCAGTACCTCCCCTTCGAGTTCATCGACCTGATGGCTATGGGCTCCAACACTGTCAACCACGGGTACAACGAGTCCTTCCAGATAGGGGACATGGCGATTACGTTCTACGACGCGGGCCACATCCCAGGCTCGGCGGTGATAGCGGTGGAGGCTGGCTCCAAGAGGCTCCTCTACACAGGGGACATCAACGCCGAAGAGACCAACCTGCTCGCCGGCTCGTCCAAGAACTACGGCGAGGCGGACATGGTAATCACGGAGAGCACCTACGCGACCGCCGACCACCCGCCAAGAATCAAGGCCGAGGGCGAGCTCGTGGACTTTGCGAACGAAGTGGTGGGAAGGGGAGGAATACTCCTCGTGCCCGCCTTCTCGGTGGGCCGAGCGCAGGAGGTGGCAATGACCCTGGTCAAGAACGGCTTCAGGCACCCGGTGGCCATGGACGGCATGGCTCTGAAGGTGAACGGCATACTGCTCCGCTACCAGGAATACGTGAAGGACGCCACGGCGCTCAGGAGGATGCTCGAGCAGATCGAGGAGGTAACCTCCTGGACGCAGAGAAGGAGGATAGTGAAGAGACCCGGCGTGATCGTCTCCCCGGCCGGCATGCTCGTGGGCGGCGCCTCCATCTTCTACAACGAACACCTCTCCATGGAGGAGAAGAACGGCATAGCGATAGTCAGCTTCCAAGTGCCTGGTACGCCGGGCAGGACGCTCATCGACAAGGGCCTCACCATCTACAAGGGCAAGCCCGAGAAGGTGAAGGCCGAGGTCAGGAGGTTCGATTTCTCCTCGCACAGTGGGAAGAGCTCCCTGATGGGCGACCTGAAGCTGATTCGGGGCAATCCTAGATTCCTCACGGTGCATGGAGAAGAAGAGTCGTGCATCGCGCTTGCGGAGGAGCTGCACCAGGAGCTCGGAGCAGAGGCTATGGCGGCCATGCCAGGCCAAGAATTCCAGGTTTAGCCCCAACCAGTAAGGTTATCTGAGAACGGACGCGACCTAACGGATTAGCACACAGTGTGACAAAGGGCACCCAAAACAGAATCTGGCTCGTCTCCCTTCTTCTTGCCCTCGCTTCCAACGCAGTCGCCACCACCCTCACTCTGCGCTACGACAACGGAACGACCTTCGTGGAAACGAACCGGGTGATGAGTTGGGAGCTTGCTCTGTTCGGGAGGTGGGTTCCGATTTTCGCTGGGTTGATGCTTGCAGCAGTCTACTGCGGAATCTGGTACTTCACCATCCGAAGGCCCGTGAGCTCCGACATGAGGCGGTTCATGAGCTTCATCCTCTTCTTCATCCCTGCGCTGACGCTCCAGGATGCCATCGGGGACGTCTCCCTGGTGTTCGCCGGAATCCCGCTCTTGCCCCTCCAAGGAATCGAGTTCTCTACGGTCGTCTACGCGGTGGCGTTCGTGCTAAGCCAGTGGGGGTTCAGGAGGAAGCACCCGGCCACACACGTGCCCTGACTCGGGGTGGCGGGAATCTCTTTTAGCAGGCTGGACGGGCGCGCAGGCGTATCGGGATGAGCGAAGAAGAGGCTATCGACAAGAAGAGGATAACTGCACCCAACATCCTCTTCGCCACCTGCATCGTGGTGGCAATACAGCTCGTCGCCCTATTCATCACCTACGAGAACCTGCCCACCTACAGCTACATGGTGAGCACGTCGGGGTACAGCTACGCCCCCCTCGGGACTTCGTCTGCCGGTTCGGCGGGAAACGCGATAATACTGGTCCTAGTCGTCTTCGTGTCTACACTGGCCCTCGTCTGGGTGCTCGCGAGGAACATGGTTCGGTCCTTCAAGGTGCTGATCTTCGTCGCAATCTCCCTGTCCGCGTTCGTGCTCACGCTCGTGACCTTCGACAGCTTCAGCTACAAGTTCGTCCCCGAAGCATACCAGCTCCCGCTCGACGTAGCCGTCTCCTCCCTGGTGGTCGCGCTAATCGGAATCACTATCTTCGTGAAGAACTACCCCTGGCTGTCCACGGCGGTCCTCGCCTTCGTTGGGGCCGAGGTCGGCAGCTTCTTCGCCTCCACACTGCCGCCAATCACGGCCCTGGTGCTCCCCGTCGTCTTCTCAGCCTATGATGTCTATGCGGTCTTCAGGGGCCCGCTGAAACAGCTGATCGGCATAGGCGGGGGCATAGCTCTGAACGGGATGTCGATAAAGGCCGGGGAGTTCACGCTGGGGCTGGGCGACATCGTCTTCTACACCATGCTGCCTTCGCTGGCGCTGTTCTACCTCACCCCGTTGATTTCCGTGTCCACCATCGTCGTCATAGACGCCGGGGTGGTCGTCACCCTGTACCTGCTCGGGAGAAAGAAGGTGCTGCCAGGGCTGCCCATACCTATGATCCTGGGAGTGCTGCTGCTGACAGCGTTCTTCGTCTAGGTCAGAGTTCGACGACTTCTGCCTTCGCGCCCTTCGTCAGGGTGTCGGCCTCGTCGCCAGAAGTCTTGAAGGTGTAGAGCTGCGAGGGCGTCCTGAGCTTCACCTTGGCGACCTCGCCATCCCTCTTCACCCTAATCTCAACGGCCTCCTCCAACAGCTTCTCGAACTCCTCCTTGGTCTTGATCTCACGCGGCAATTGGCGGCCGTCCGGCCGGTCCCATTAATGAAGTTAGGGCCCCGAACCGCCGGGCAGGCGCGGCCCGCCCAGGACCCCGTTCGGTGACGCGATTGGGTCAAGGAAACAGCAAATCGGTTCGTAGCGTTTAATAAGCCACCCGAGGGCGGAGTTTTCAGCGGTACCGAAAGAAACGCTAGGATGTGAAAAGACGAGTTTCGGACGAGGGGGATACGGCCGGAGTGGCGGCGGAAGTGGCGGCGGATTCAGGTCCTTCAAGCCAAAGCCGGTTGAGGTCGGAAAGGAATACGACGTGACCATTTCCGAGATCAGCAGGCGCGGCGACGGCATAGCGAAGATCGACGGTTTCGTCATCTTCGTGGCTGGCGCAAAGCAGGGCTGGCAGGGCAAGATTCGCGTCACCCAGGTCGCCAACAGGCACGCCACGGCCCAGGTAGTGGGCGAGGGAGCTGGCGGGTCTGAAGGCAGTTCCTCAAGCGAAAGCGAAGAGACAGGAATGTAAGGTCCTCCCAGGACCTTCGTTACCAGAAGGCGGCCTGTCTCCAGCGACGGCCGCTCCGTCTTATTTTCAACGGTTTCATCCTCGTTTGCCACTGATTGTATTGTGCAAACCTTTAATGACACTGAGCCTCCCGTAGACCTCGATGGTCCTCTACGCGAAGGACATCCTGGCCAAGGACTTCCTTTCGTTCTCGAAGAGCACTTCCGTCCTCGAGACGGTGAAGGCGATGAAGGCCACCAGGCACGGGTTCGCCATAGTCGGCTCGCCAGAGAATCCAGAGGGGATAGTGACCGAGTGGGACGTGATCTCAAAGGTGGTGGCCGAGGGCAAGGACCCGGCCGCGGTCCTGCTCGGAGACGTCATGACCACCGAGCTGGTGATGGTGAAGGCCAACGAGGGCATAGCGGCAGTGGCCAAGGTGATGAGCGACAGGGGAGTCAGGAGGATGCTGGTGAAGGACGGCGACAGGGTCATCGGATACATAACGGAGAAGACGGTGCTGGCGAACCTCGAGGACTACGTGGACAAGGTATCTGCCCAGATAAGCAGGCTGCAGGCACCGTGGTTCTAGGCAAAGAGCGAGAATCTATCAGCGGGCTCCTTATCAGTAACTGCCTAGTTACTCGAAGTGAAGCGAACTCCCACTCCCACGGAGAAAGCGTGGATGGCAGGGTTTCTAGATGGCGAAGGGCTTGTCACCATAGTCAGGCAAGTGAGAAAGGATAGACCGTCTCCCGCCTACAGAGCATACGTCACAATCTCGAACACCAAGCGGAGCGCGCTTGAGGTCTTTCCAACGTTCTATGGGGGCAAGATCTACTGTACCAGCGAGCAGAGGTCAGATTGGTACGGGCGGAAGTGGGCGGACGCCTTCGCCTGGTACTGTCCCATCTCCTCTACCAAGTCATTCCTCACCGGGTTATTGCCGTACATGAAGCTGAAGGACAGGCAGGCCAAGCTGGTTATCGATTTCATCGAGAACAAGAAGGCATTCGCACGGGGAAGGAGACTCAGGAGGGGCGGGTCGTCGCCGTTGACGCAGGAGGAGATTGATTTTCGAGAAAGGTTAAGAGCCGAGGTGAGGTTGCTGAACTCGAAGGGCAAGTTTGCTCGGAGTCATGGGGGTGGTTTGAAACGGTCATCGAAGTTTACATCGATGGCTTGAGTTAGCGAGCCCCGGAACCCCGGTACGGGTACCTACGGCTACGTGATCTACCAGGCAGGGAAGAAGCTCGTTGAAGGGCAGGGCCTGGCTGGCTACGACGTCACAAACAACTTCTCGGAGTACGTCGCCCTGGTCGAAGCGCTGACGAAGCTGAAGGAGCTCAGGGTCGAGGGAGACGTGACCGTGAGGTCGGACTCACAGCTGCTCGTCGGGCAGATGAGCAAGGGCTGGGCGGTGAAGGGGGGAGGCTACCTCGAGAAGCTGAAGGAGGCGAGAGACCTTCTCAAGGAGTTCGGCTCGATAACCTTCGAGTGGGTCCCCAGAGAGCAGAACCAAGAGGCCGACCTGCTCTCCCGGATAGCCTACGAGAAGTTCAAGCGATAGGCCGTCGCGGAGGCTCAGTCGACGCTTCCGTAGAGCGCCCCCATCAGGCTCGTCATGTCCGCCTCGAGGTCGCCGAAGGATTCGTTCGATACGAGGTGGACCTGGAGGAACACGTTCCCTTCGGTGCACACTCCGTTCACCACCGCGATTCCGTCGACGTCCTCCCCGTAGCCATAGCACCGGCCATACTGCTGGTAGGCCGAGAGCGCCGAGGTCAAGTCGCTGTAGCCAGGAAGTCCCTCCAGGCTCGAGACCAGGCGCGTGAAGTAGGCCTGGGAGTCGTTGGGCGAGGCGAAGACGAGTGCGGTCAGATTGGCCACGGACCCGTCCGCAGCCCCCAGCACCGCCCAATCCGCGCTCGCGCTCCCGTTGGCCTTCGCCGATTCCAGGGAGTAACCCGACGGGCTCTGGCTGGCCACGGCGCTGACCATGGTGTCTGCGCCGATGGCGAACTGGGTGCTTGTGGTGGTTGTCAGCCCAGGCGGCTGTCCGTTGATGAGTGCGTAGGCGGCTCCTCCGCACGCGACTGCCAGCAGGACGACGGCGATTAGCACTGACCGAATTCGTCCACGCGGTGTCCTGCCCTGCTCGGGGAGGCCGGTCACGGAGAGGGCGGCCGCCCGGTCGGGAGAAAAAGATAGCGATGCACTGGGCAACCCGTAAATCGGGCACCCAGCGGGCCCTTCCCACGGAGGAGTAGTGAGGAGTGAATGAGGAGTTTAGTCGTTTACTACTCAAGGTCAGGAAACACGAAGTTCATCGCCGAGAAAGTGGCCGAGGAGCTGGACGCGGAAACCGAAGAGCTGATTGACGCAACAAACAGAAGCGGCGTGCGAGGGTTTCTCAGAACCGCGTATGACACATTCCGGGGCTCACAGGCCAGACTGAAGGAGACAACGAAGGACCCACGGGGATTCGACCTCATAGTCTTGGGCACCCCCGTGTGGAACGCTCGACCGTCATCACCGATTCGGACATACCTCAAGAGTCACGACCTCTCGGGAAAGAAGGCAGCGATCTTCTGCACCAACGCCCACAGCTCGGGCGAAGAGGTGATCAGGAAGACGAGGTCGATGATTCCCCAGTGCGACTACGTCGGTCACCTCGTCGTTTCGGACGCCCTCGGGAACAGGGAAGACTCCGAGCGGAAGATCTCCGAGTGGTGCGCCGGACTCAAGTCAAAGTGAGCTCTGCACCCGGGAGACTCAGAGTTGGGGTTGGTGGGCCGGGGCGGATTTGGACCGCCGACTTTCGCCGTTTTCTCCGTAGTCGAGTGAGAGCGACGTCCAAAACCAGGCTAGACGACCGGCCCCTCCGAGGCGGGATTACCTTCGAATTTATGCGTGGCGTCGCGTGAACGCCAGACCTACTTCTTGAGCCCCACGGACCTGTTCTTCAGGCGGAGGTCTGAAGCCTTGCACTTCCTGCAGCGCTCGGCGTCGAGCGGGTTCCTGGCCCCGCAGCGCAGGCACACCTTGAGGAAAAGCCTCCTCTTCTGCGCAATCTGCTTCTTGGTGACGTCCGCTATGGGCACTTCGTTCCCCGTCGCCTCCGGTCAGTTATTCAACTTATTGCTTCTCTGACGAGGCCGGGCACTTCTGTCGGAGTCATCGCGACCTTCACCCCCGCCTGCTTCAGGGCACTTATCTTCGAGTCAGCGGTTCCGACGTTTCCGTAGATTATCGCGCCTGCGTGCCCCATCTTCTTCTCCTTCGGAGCGAACCTCCCGGCGACGTAAGCCACTATAGGCTTCTTGTAGCCCGACTTCTGGATGTGCTTGGCAAGCCTCTCCTCCGCGTCCCCGCCGATCTCGCCGACCATGACCACGGCCTTGGTCTCGGGCATCCCCTGGACGAAGTCCATGGACTCGGTCGGAGTGAGACCCGTGACCGGGTCGCCCCCTATCCCTATTGCTACAGACTGGCCGAGGCCGGCCAGCGATAGCTGGTTCGCAATCTCGTAGGTCAGAGTGCCGCTCCTGGAGAAGAGAGCGATACCCCCCGGCGTGAAGGAGTTGGCGGGCATTATGCCCAGCTTCACCTTTCTAGATGGCACGATCAGACCGGGGCAGTTTGGTCCAACCACGGACGCCGAGTGCTGCCCCGCGAGCTCGAGAATCCTGAGGGTGTCCCTCACCGGGATGTGCTCGGTGATCACGACCAGCAGCTTGACGCCCGCAAGGATCGCCTCCTCCGCAGCGGGTAGGGCGAACTCAGCGGGAACGAAGAAGACGGAGACTCGTGCGCCCGTCTTGCGAACCGCCTCGGTCACCGTGTCGTAGACAGGCTTGCCCTCGACCGACTGGCCTCCCTTGCCCGGCGCCGCCCCTGCCGCTATGTTTGTCCCGTACTGAAGCATCAGCTTCGTGTGGAGGCTTCCGTACCTGCCGGTGATGTTCTGGACCACGACTGGTTCGCCTTCGAGTGGGAGCATCATCTCGCGTTCACCACTGCTTGCACCGCTTCTCCGGCCGTGTCGTAGAGCTTCACCTGGGTCCCCGAGAGCAGCAGCCTCGCCTCGCTCTCTTCCGCCCCGCTTATCCTTGCGTAGGTTGGCTTCAACCCCTCCGCCAGGACGGTCTTGATGCCGTCGGCGACATCGGTCGTTCTCGTTATGCCGCCGAAGATGTTGACCAGGATGCGCGTCGCGTTCGGGAGCCTGTTGACGAGTCTGAGCGCCGCTTCGACCCTTTCCCTCTGGGAGCCGCCGCCGAGGTCGAGGAAGCACGCCGGCTTCCCCCCTGCGTCGCCCACGAGGTCGAGGGTCGAGAGGACGAGCCCTGCGCCGTTCCCAACCACGGCTATGTCTCCGTCGAGCTTCACGAAGGCGAATCCCTGTCGCGATGCCTCGCCCTCGAACTCGTCCTCAGGATGGACCCTGGCAAACTCAGGATGCCGGAAGAGAGCGTTGTCGTCGATTATCACCTTGGCGTCTAGGGGCATCAGGGTTCCGTCTCGACCGATGGCCAGCGGGTTAATCTCCGCCAGTTCGCACTCCCTCTCTCGAGAGAGCCTCTCCAGGGCGCGAAGAATCTTGGAGAAGGAGACCGTCTGCCCGACGTCCAGCTGCAGCTCTGCCGCCACCGATTTGGCGAAATTCTCGTCGATGCCTGCGAGAGGGATCCTCCTGACGACCTTGCCCGCGAGAGACTCGACGTCGACGCCTCCTGCCCTTGAGGCAATCACCACGAAGCACCTCTCGCTCCTGTCCAGGGTGACAGAGAGGTACATCTCGAGGTCGTGCGGGAAGGCCTCTTCGAGGAGAATCGCCGAAGGCTTCTCTCCGCCGATGGAAAGCGCGAAGATCCTCTTCGCTTCAGCCAGCGCCGTCCCCGCGTCGTTCACGACGACGACGCCCCCGGCCTTCTGACGACCCCCAGCCAAGACCTGGGCCTTCAGCACCACGGGGCTCCGCAGGCTCGCGAACGCGGCGTCGACGCGATCCGGCGCGGTGGCGAGCAACGACCGCGGGAGCGGGAGACCGTAGTTTCTGAAGAGGCTCTTTGCCTGGTACTCGAAAAGTCGCACGTTCGTGCCGCTCGGTCGAACGCGAATAAAGTTGACGGAGCGTGTTCGTGCTTGCCTCCGATGACCGGGCGAACCTAATTCCGTCAAATGTAGACATATCGTCCACAGACCTTAAATCACGAGCTAAGGCCCGAACGTATCAATGACCGAAGCACCAATGCAGCAGCGAGAGCCAAACACTGTCTTCATCGGCAAGAAGCCAACCATGGCCTATGTCCTAGCCTGCCTGACCGTCATGCAGAACGGCGGCGCGGGTGTCAACATCAAAGCCCGAGGAAAGGCAATCTCGAAGGCCGTGGACGTGGCCCAGATCATCACAAAGAGGTTCGCGACCGACGTCTCCGTCAAGAAGATCGCCATCAACACCGAGCAGGTGAAGAGCGCGGAGACCGGCGCGATGAACAACGTCTCCTCCATCGAGATACACCTCGAGAAGTAGCCGCGGTCCTCCACGTGGTTCCGGGATGCTTCAGCCCCAGAGGCGCCCATAGATTCCCGGGTGAGCCGTCCACGAGGCCGGAGGACTGGCCACCGGCTCGGCCTCCACAATTGACGTTCCGCGGGCGTGGAATGAGCGATAGTTTTATCCGCCCCCAATCGGCACTTTTTCCTGAGGTTGACGCTCAAGCTACCAATCTGCATCTTCGACGCCAAGACTGGGATACTGTGCGCCAACTGCGAGGCCAAGCTGAAATCGGGACAGATCTCCAGGGCGGAGGTCGAAGCGTCGAAGGCGCTCGTCAGTCACTCCGAGCACAACGCGCTGCTGAGCAAGGCCGAGTTGACCCGCGCTTTTGACACAGGGGGAGCCTACATCCTCGAGTTCGTGACTCCCGACTTCCAGCATCTGAGGGAGGACCCGACGATTCGCTCGGCGCTCGAGGGAGCTCTGAAGACGAAGGTCTGGTTCGTGCAGAAGGGTAGCTCCGACAGGAAGTTCCTGGAGGACCTCATCTATCCAGTCAAGGTCCTGACGGTCAACACCGTCTTCAACACGGACGGAACCAAGAGGACCAAGGTCATCGTCCCGAGCCGGCGCATGGAGCGTCAGATAGGCGACTTCGACAAGCTGCGGTCTGCCGCGAAGAAGGCGCGCGGGATCGAACTCCTCCTGGAGACGGAACGCGAAGCGCTCGCGAGAGCAGGCGACTAGGGTTCGAGCCTCTCGGGGTCACGCGGGAAGAGGGCAGCCTCCTTAACGCTCGGCAGACCGAGAAGCCTCGCGACGAACCTCTCGATTCCGAAGGAGTAGCCGCCGTGGGGAGGCACTCCGTACTTGAACACGTCCGTGAACCACCTGAGGCCCTCTTCGTCCATGCCCTTCTCCCTGGCCTGCTGGACCAGCCTGTCGTGCCTGTGCTCCCTCTGGCCTCCAGACGAGAGCTCGAGGCTCCCGAGGTGGAGGTCGGTCGACCTCGCGAACTCCGGCTCCTCGTCCACCCTCATCACATAGAAGGGCTTGATGGCGGAGGGGAACCTGTTGATGAAGAAGTAGTCCGAGCCGAGCTCCTCTCGCGCGTAGGCTGCGAGGGCGTCCTTCACCTCTTCGTCGGGGTCCTCCCCTCTCGGAAGGCGCTTCCCCCTCGAGGACAGAATCTCGTAGACCTCGGGGAACTTGATCTCCGGGAAGGGCGTCTTGGGAACCTTCAGCTCCACCCCGAAGGTCTTCAGCTCCTCGTCACACTTCTTCACGACGTGCTCGATTGCCCGCGCGACCATCTGCTCTTCCAGCCGCATCAGGTCCCTCTCGTCCGCGATGAAGGCCATCTCGGGTGCCACGGTCCTGTGCTCGCTCAGGTGGCGCGGAGTGTGGGAGAGCTCCGCCCTCCAGTTCGGGCCTAGGTCGTATATCCTGTCGAAGCCGCCGGCTACGGTCAGCTGTCTGTGGAACTGCGGGTCCTGCCGAAGGTAGGCCGGGCGACCGTAGTAGTCCAGCTTGAAGACCTCCGCGCCGCCCTCGGAGACGCCTCCCAGGATGCTGGGGGTGAATGCCCTGATGAATCCCTGTGAGCGGAGGAAGACCTCGATGGCCTCCACGACCTCGTTCTCGATCTTGAAGACCGCGGTCGTCTGCGGGCGCCTGAACTCGAGGGACCTCCAGAGGAGCCTGGTCTCTAGGGAGGCTGGGGTCACGCCGCGCGGGTCGAGCGGGAGGGGTGCTGCCGACTTGCTTATCACGGTGACCCGGTCCGGGACGACCTCGAAGCCCAGCCTGGCGGCGCTGTTCTCCTTCACGACGCCTTCGCACGAGATCACGTCCTCCTGGTGAAGCGAGCTGACCAGCTCGAAGACCTCGGGACTGACCTGCTTCTTCGGGACCGCGAGCTGGACGATGCCCTTCGAGTTCCTGAGGAGCACGAACACGAGCCCGCCGAGCGCCCTCACATCGTGGACCCAGCCGGCAAGCGTGACCTTCTTGCCGACCATGGCCTTCACTTCGGCGGGGGAAAGCAGCTCGTGCAACGGCCCGGCCCTGTGTCGCGCTCGATTAATAGGTTGAGAGACTCACTTCTTCAGAGGCGCCTGAATCTCGGTGTTTGCCCAGGCGCTCTTGCTCTTCCACGGGTTCGCAGAGTAGACCTCCCTCCAGGGGCCGTTCCACTTGTACTTCTTCGGGCGCCCGGCCCACTTCATCCAGCCCTCAAGGCTGCTGTACGCAACCATCGGGGAGACCAGGCTGGGGTTGAACTTGACCGCGACCACCGTCGTTGCAGGGAATTCTCTTATCGAGACGCCCTCGCCGCCCCGAGGATTCTTTCCACCTCGAACCTCGATCCCCACCTCCCACTTTCCAGCCGTCTCGGTCTCGGACAAGGACCTGAAGAACCACTTTCCGATCCTTAGACCCCGGGCCCTGACCCATCTGTGCAGGACGTCGTACTCCCTGCCGACCGCCCTGTCTCCCGGCCACTTGCCCTTCAGGGTCTTCGTCGCGACCCTGTGCGCGGGCTCCTGCCTAACCACGAAATCGACTGTCAATTTGGATGCCGTTCCGTCGTTTTCTTCGATATTTAGCGTTGAACCTTCATTCCGGGAGATGCTGACTAGAGCGCCCCGAAGCTGGCGGACCACTGATTGTATGCGCGGACCATGTCGCTCGAGACGCTGGGCCTGCGGGAGCGCATCACGTCCTTGAAGTCGGCGATGTTGATCGGCCTGGTCTGGCTCTCCTTCTCGAGGGCCTTCCCGCTCTCGAAGAGCTCTGTCACGACCTTGAGCTGCACCCCCTGGCAGATGTCCTTGATGTCGCTGCCCGAGTAACCCTCGCTTATCTTGGCGAGCAGCTCCAGGTTGACGTCCTCGAGCAGTGTCAGCGGGGCGGTGTAGTTCCTGAACTGCGACATCCTGGCCTCGTAGTCGGGCAGGGGGACGAAGATCCTCTTCTGGAACCTTCGGAGGAATGGCGGGTCGAGGGACCAGGGCTTGTTGGTGGCCCCTATCACGTAGAGGTGCAGGTTCTTCCCCTTGTCCATCAGGCCGTCCGTTTCTCTGAGGAACTGGTCCCTGACCCTGGCTTCTCCCCCCACCTCCTGGCTCCTCGTCCCCAGCATGGAATCGATCTCGTCCACGAATATGATGACCGGCTTGTTGCCCGACAGCATCTTACGCGCGTTCGCGAAGAGTTTGGCCACGTTCTTCTCGCCCTCTCCGAGCCACTTGCTCATTATGGAAGCGGCGTCTACAGAAATGAAGTAGCCCTCGATCTCGGCTGCGGTCGCGGCCGCTATCATGGTCTTTCCGCAGCCAGGCGGGCCGTAGAGCAGGATGCCCCTAGGCCAGCCGAGCTTGAAGAGGTCCGGCCTCAGGAACGGGAACACTATCGACTCCCTGATCGCCTTCTTGCAGTCCTCGAGGCCCACAACGTCGTCCCACTTCACGTCGGGCTTCTCGGTGATGACGAGGTCGTTGAAGGTGGCCTTCTGCTGCCCGGCCTGGGAGGTCTGTGAATCGCCCGCCTGCGGTGCGGGGCCGGGCTCGCCCACGACTGTGGGCCCACCGCCCTGGTCTGGGACCTGGTCCTGGGGGATGAGGCCGTGGGCTGCCTGAATCGCCTTGACCCTCTCCTGGTAGGCCATGGCCCTGTCGGTGTACTGCCTGTTCAGCCTGTAGTCTGGATAGAGGTGGACGAGCTTGACCAGCGTCGAGATCGCCTTTTGGTACATCTGGATTGCCATCCCGTGGGCGCCCTGGGAGTCGAGGCGAATCGCCTCGCTCGCATACCGCTTCGCGTCGTCCTCCAGCTCCTTGGCAGCTACGACGCTCAAGTTGCTGGGCCCTCCTGCCCCCCGAACTTCATCTTGCCTTGGTTGAGAAGGTTGAGCATGGCCCCTTCGACGTCATCCGACGGAAGCTTCAGTGCCAGCGCTGCGTCGGTGATGTCCACGTTGCCGTCGTGGATGACGGCGTACTGTAGGACCCGCTCTTCGAGCTCCTCCTGCTTCTGCTCGGTGAGGACAGCTCCCATAGACGCTTCGTCCTCGCCTTCCTCTCCCCCCTCCAAGAGGGCGATGCGCGCTTTCGGAATCGCGGACGGCTGTTGAATCTCCGCCGAGGGCGAGCCCAAGGACTGCTTCATCTCCTCCGCTCTCAACTCCGCAAACTTCCGGGCCTGTTCCACGAGCTCCTCTCCGCTCTCGGTGCTCACGTTGAGCGAGAAGTTAGGGGACATGTTGCTCATCTCAGCCATGGTCTCTGTCAGAGTGTTGGTGATCTCCGAGGAGGCCTGGTCCAGCGACGGCACCAGCCCCTGTACCGTCTTGTTGACCCTGCGCAGCACCTTGAAGGCCATGCTGAGGTGTGACATGACGTCGCCGACGTCGACGATGCTCTCCAGCCTGAGTATCACCTGAGTCAGGGCCAACTCGCTTGCGTAGACGACCTTCCCCACCTTTCTGAGCTCGGCCCACTCGTTGGCGTAGACCACCGCCTTGGACCTGTCCTTTGCAATCATCGCCTTCACGGTCGTGTCGTAGAGCTGCTTCCTTCGCTGCTCCACCTTCGCCCTGAGGTTCTCGAGCTCGCGCCTGTGGAGCTCGATCTCCTTTATCGTGGACGCGACCTTGGGCCTCACGTTCTCGTCCCCGCTTATGCCTAGGAGTCTCGAAGCCCAATGCGCGGACAATTACGGCCTTGTAGCGGTCCTTCGCCCATATTCACTTGCCAAGTCAAAATCATCGCTATGAAGTGGTCAATTATCCAGATAACTGCGTTCGTCTTCCTATCACGGTCGACAGGAAAGTGAGAAGTTCGAGTTTGGTTCAGCCCGTGGCGCTACCACTCCCAAGGCGGCCTATCGCGGGTGATGACTTCCACCTTGAACGTCATGTTGCCTTCCACATTCACGATTGGACGGAAGTAGTCCTTGCCACCTCGGGTGATGTAGAGCTGGTACTCCTCCTTGTCCACGCTCAGCCTCGCCACTCCGCCGTCGTTGGTGGTAGTGGAATACGCGTAGCCCCTGTACAGGGTCGGGCGCAGGAGAACCGTCGCACCAGGGACAGGGGCCTTCGTCTCGTTGTCTGTTACCTCGACGGTCACCAGGCACTCAGTCGGACCTCCGACGCCGAAATCGAAGGTGCGGAAGGTGCCATCGTGCGGAGGCTCCAGGTCCGACTTCAGGAACCTGACGG
>DASPPF010000083.1:0-5400 GCA_035625575.1 Nitrososphaerales archaeon
TTTAAGCTCGACGTACCAGATGGCTTCGAATCAAGAATTCGTACTGGCTTTGCCTCATTCTGCCTTTTCCTTTCCATCACCATCGTGGCCAATTCTCTCCCCAGAAGAGTGTTCCTGCTGACTCCTTCTTGTTCTGCCCAGTTGTCGAGCTCTTGTGCCAGCTCCTCACTGATTCTGACAAGGATGGGTTTCGTGCCCAGAAGTCTTCTACTCCTTCCCATGCTCCTTCAGACCTGCCAGGAATTTTGCCAACTCCTCGGGCGTTGGCATTCGAGAGCCTGGCTTTAGGTGAATCGTTAATGTGAGTGGGTTTCGCTTTGGTCCAGTGATTTTCTTGGGGGTCGAGGGCTTGGCTGGCCGGTGCCTCAGTCGGTGGCAGTTCGCGCAAAGCACCATCAGTCCGGCCTGCTTAGCGAGAACTGGGTTGTCAACATAGTACCTCTCCCACCCATGCCCAAGATTCCTCCGATCGAGGGCGCCGTTTCCCCTCTCATGATGAATGTCAAGGAGAAGGAAGTCCGTCACGCCGCAGTCTGCGCAGACCACTCCGCCGAGGATTTCCATCAACTGCCTCCTGACGCCCTGCTTGCCCGCCAAAGTCGAGAAAGTACCCCTTGGATAATTGATATCAGTCCGAACTCACTTAAGCATCAATGCGGCAAAAAGGGGAGTTTTCTGCGAAATGGGGAATCTCTGAACTTCCGTTCAGAATCGCATTGACTTGGCTACGTCTTCAGCTGTTGTGACGGGCTCAGGTTCTTTCTGACGTCCGTGGTCAACTAGGTCCTTTAGCCCATTCCCGGTCGCTATACAAACGACCTTCGCCCGCGCTGGCAGCTTCAGCTTCTTCAACGCTGCAGCAGGTGCGGCGCTAGCGGCTTCCACCAGCAAACCTTCCTTTGTCGCTAGCTCCTCCCTTGCTTGCAGTATCTCCTCGTCTGAGACTGTTAGTGCCGTCCCGCCCGACTCTTTGATGGCGGCGAGAGCCTTGCGCCACGACACCGGACTCCCTATCCTGATCGCCGACGCGACGGTGTTGGGCTCGGGCCAGGGCTTCACGTCGCCTCCTTTGGCGACCGCTTCGGCTATCGGAGCTGCTCCCTCTGCCTGGACGCCAATCATCCTCGGCAGATTGCGTGAGATCCCCGACAGCCTCAGCTCTTTGAACCCCTTCCACAACGCGCTGATGTTTCCGGCGTTTCCGACGGGCAGCACGACGTAGTCGGGCACTTCCCCCAACTGCTCGTAGATTTCGAACGCCGCGACCTTCTGGCCCTCGATCCTGAACGGGTTGACAGAGTTGACGAGGTAGAAGTCTCGATGCGTCTTGACCAGTTCGAACACCAGGTTGAGGGCGGCATCGAAGTTCCCCGCGACCCCGAACACTCGAGCGCCATAGGCGAAGGCCTGGCCCAGCTTGCCCGTCGCTATCTTCCCCTGCGGGACCACAACGACCGCAGGCAGGCGGGCCTTTGCCGCGTATGCTGCGAGCGAGGCCGCGGTGTTGCCGGTGGATGCACAGACAAGGGCCCTCGCACCGAGGGTCTTCGCCCTCGTCATGGCGACCGACATGCCTCTGTCTTTGAACGAGCCGGTCGGATTCTGTCCATCATTCTTGAAGTAGAGTCTGCCCACACTGCCAGCGGCGCGCAGATTCTCCGCGAGCACCAACGGGGTGTTGCCTTCGTTCAACGACACGGGCTCTATGCTAGTGCTGAAGGGAAGGGCCGCCTTGAAGCGCCAGATGCCGGGGCCCCTTCCACCGAACAGTTGCTTCTTCGACATCCTGGTGAGCGAGTATCTGATCTCCAGGAGACTCCCGCACTTTGCGCAGAGCGAGTCGGGAAGCTCGGACTTCGCCGCCGCCCCGCACGATATGCACTTTGTCGACGCGACGCTACTTCTCAACGACACTGCACCCGCTGCCCGGCCGGCTCACAAAGCCCGAACTCTTCACTCCTCGACCCCTGAACTCCTTGACCATCGCCCTGAGAACTCTCCCGCTCACCCGCCTCTCGCACACGGCCAGCAGCGTGGGACCAGCGCCGCTGATGCACACCCCGGCTGCGCCGTGCGAAACGGCCGCCTCTCTGACCTGCTGGAAGGCTGGGACCATGGCCGCCCTGCGGTCGTCCACCAGGCTTACTCCCATCGCATCGCCAATCTCCTCAATGCTCCCGACCGCGAAGCCGTGGACGAGCGTGCCGGCCGCCCGCGCGACCGCGACCGCCCGCTCAAGGCCCACCTCCTCTGGGAGCAACGACCTCGCGAACTTGGTCTTCTCTTTCGGGAGCTTCACCTGAGGCGTGACCAGGCAAAGCGCCATCGACCTCGGAGCTTCCATCCGAACACAGCCATGGTCCCCCCCCACTATCACGAACCCGCCCATCAGCGATGCCGAAACGTTGTCGTAGTGCGCCGTTCCTGAGGCGCTCCTCTCGCCAACGCCTGCATAACCAAGCAACTCCTTCTGCGAGAGGCCCAAGCCAAACAGCCGGTCGATTCCAGCCGCGGTGGCGACTGAGGAGGCCGCGCTGCTCCCGAGTCCTATCCCAACGGGCACACCCTTGACCAGCCTCATGCCAACCCCGCTCGTGATTCTGCGCTCAGACAGCATGACCATGGCGACCGCGGAGACCACGTTCGTCGCCGGCTCTTCCCTCAGGTCCTTGGGTCCTTCCACTTCTAGGGAGATATGCGGGCCGGCCTTCTCGAGAGTCAGCCGGTCCTTGGGCCCGGCGAGTGCGATTGCGAAAGTGTCGAAGCCACAGCCCAGGTTGGCCGAGGAGGCAGGGGCCTCGACGACCACCCGCTTGCCCTTCAACTTCTTCCGCCCTTGACTACGACCAGCTCGTGCAGCGCTCTCGCTGCTGCGTCGGCGTCCTGCTCGTCGACGACGAAGGAGATGTTGAGCTCAGAAGACCCCTGAGCGATCATCCTCACGTTGATTCCCCTGGCCGCGACCGCGCCGAAGACCTTCGCTGCGACGCCCCTCGTCCCCCTCATGCCCGCTCCCACAGCCGCGACCACGGCCACGCGCTGGTCTGCGTCTACCGACACGGCCATCTTCTCTTCTGAAAGCTTGGAGGAGACCGCCGATTCCGCCGCGGCCAGAGCGTTCCTCCTCACGACCATGCTGATGCTCGCCTCGGAGACGCTCTGCGATATCATGAGTACGTTGACCTTCGCGCTTCCGAGCGCTGCGAAGACCTTGGCCGCGATTCCGGGCTTCCCCTGTAGCGACTCGCCCGAGACCGTCAGCAACCCGACCTGCTTCACCACGGCGACGCATTTCACGACTCCGTCGCTCCGTCTCGCCCCTTCGGTGATGAGGGTGCCCTTTTCGCTTGGCCTGAAACCGTTCTTTATTCTGACTGGAATCCCTGCCAGCCTGGCGGGGCCCAGCGCAAGCGGGTGCATGTTCTTGGCGCCGAAGAAGGCGAGCTCCTCGGCCTCGGCATAGCTGAGCTGGCTCACCACCGCCGGCCTCTTTACAATCCTCGGGTCGCCCGTCATTATCCCGTCGACGTCCGTCCATATCCAGACTTCGTCCGCCCCTATCGCATCCCCGATTATGGTGGCCGTGTAGTCGGAGCCGCCCCTTCCCAGCGTCGTGGTTTCGCCTTCCTTCGACCGTGCTATGAAACCTGTTACGACTGGGACCTCGCCTCTTGTCATCGGCCTCAGGAGCTCCTTCTTCAGCTCCTTCCTGGTCGCGACCATGTCGGGGGCAGCTTCGCCGAACGAATTGTCGGTCACTATCCCAGAGGCTCCGCCGGTCGCGGACCACGAGACCACGCCCCTCGACTGGAGCTCCGCGGCGACGATTGGAGCGGCCAGCCTCTCGCCGTAGGAGACGATCATGTCCCTCGACCTGGGCGAGAGTTCTCCGAGGATGGAGACGCCCGTCAGCGTCGTCTGCAGGTTGGTCAGCATCCCGCCCAGTTCCTTGGCCAGTGAGTCTTTCTCCTTCAAACCCAGGGAGGTCTCAGCTACGGCACGCAGGTGCACCTTCCTGAGCTGCTCCACCGTGTTGGCTATCTCGTTCGGGTACCAGTTGGAGGCGTTCTCTCCGGCGTCCAGCAGGACATCCGTGACGTTGTTCAGCGCGGAGACGACCACCACGACAGAATTCCTCGGTGCGTAATCAGTGACTATGTCGGCGATCCTCTTGACTCCGCCTGGCGACCCGACCAGGCTGCCACCGAACTTCATGACCAGCTTCATTCCTCTCGGCACCTCTCCCGGCCCATGGCGGCTTCGTCCGCCAACTTAATCGACCTTCCTCTCCGCCAGCGAGATGAGGTCCCTCAGGACCCCCAGCGAAGTCGTCACGCTTCCGGCCCCGCTCCCGGTTACCGTCCTGTCCCCCGATTGTCTACAGTGGAAGACGACGGCGTGAGAGCGACCTGTGGCCGCGAGCGGACTCTGGACGCTCACTTCTTCTGGACCCACGCTGGGAGAGCTGCCGGCCCTGGCCACGAGCCTCAGCGCCTTGCCCCTCTTCCTGGCTGAGCTGACTCTAGAGGCGCTGACGCCCTCAATCCCGGTCAGAGGCTTCACGTCGGCGAGCCTGAATCTCTTTCCCATCACGTGATCGGCCAGGATGACTATCTTGCAGGCTGCGTCCAGGCCCCTCACGTCAAACGAGGGGTCGGGCTCGGCGTAGCCGAGGTCCTGGGCCGCCTTCAGGGCTCGGGCGTAATCCCCGCCTTTCTCCATCTCGGAGAGCACGAAGTTTGTGGTCGCGTTCAGGACTCCATCGATTCTTTCCACCGGCTCCGCTGCGGCGCAGGTCCGGCCGAACTCCAGAACAGGCAAGCCACCTCCGACGCAGGCGCCGTACATGATCCTGACGCTCCGCCGCCTCGCTTCCGCGAGAAGCTCGCCATAGTGAAGCGCAAGCGGCATCTTGTTTGCCGTGACCACGCTCTTCGAAGACCTGAGCGCGGCCTTCATGTGGGAGAGGGCGGGCTCTCCGCTCGTCGTCCCTGGCGTAAGCTCCACCACGACGTCGGCGTCCGCGTCGCGTATCATCTCCGCTGTCCCCCTGTCGCCCTCTCCGACGCTGCCGGTCCTCTTCTTCCGGGCCAGAAGCTCGGCGACGTCCAGCCCCCTCTTGTCTTCGACCGAGCCCCTGGAGTCGGCCGCCGCGACTATCCTGAAATCGAGTCCGCGAGACCTCAGTTCCTTGGACCTGCTGGAGAGCTGCTCCGCCAGCCCGCTTCCCACCACGCCGAGGCCGACGAGGACTAGTCTCAACTGCTAGAGCAGTCCCTCGCGGAACATCATCTCGGCAGTAAGGATCGTGGAGCCGGCGGCGCCTCGGATGGTGTTGTGGGAGAGGAAGGTGAGCCTGCCGGAGCGCTCGTCCAGTCCCCCGCGAACCCTTCCCGCGAC
>DASPPF010000084.1:0-5951 GCA_035625575.1 Nitrososphaerales archaeon
GCCGCTGACGAGGACGTACATCGTCCCCCTGGGACTCGCCTTCGAGGCCCCTCCCTACAGGAGGGCCAAGGTCGCCATCCGCATCATCAGGGAGTTCACCATCAGGCACATGAAGGCGAAGGAGGTCAAGATCAAGGAAGAGGTGAACGAGGCAATCTGGGCCAGGGGCATCAAGAAGCCCCCGAGGCGCGTCAGGCTGGAGATGGAGAGGGACGAGGACGGGCTCGTCTCGGTCGGCCTTGCTCCAGAGACAGAATGAGTGTCCCAGATGGGACTCCACCTGGTTGACATCTACCGCAGCCCCAACATAGGCGTCTTCATGAAGGCGAACGAGCGCACGCTCCTCATTCCGAAGGGGCTCGCTGCCACCAAGAGCGACAAGCTCTCCAGAGACCTCGAGGTGACCGCCCTCCCAACCTCCATAGGCGAATCACGGCTGCTGGGCCCACTGGTGGCCATGAACAGCAACGGCGCTCTCGTTTCGCGGCTCGCGGAGCAGGGAGAGATGGCCGAGATCGCGAAGGGCGCGGGAATCAACGTAGCCAGGCTCGAGTCGAAGCTGACTTCGGCTGGGAACCTCGTAGCCGCCAACGACAGGTTCGCGCTCGTCTCTCCCGTCCTGGAGCCCAGGGCGGTCCAGCAGGTCCGGGACGTTCTGGGGACCGAGGTCGAGCGGATGGCCATTGGTGAGTTCTACCAGGTGGGGGCGCTCGTGGTGGCGACCAACAGCGGCGCGGCCGTCTTCCCCGGCCTTCCTGAGAGCGAGGTCGCGAGGGTAGCCGAGATGCTCGGGGTTGACGCCTATCCGACCTCGGTGAACAAAGGCGTCCCGTTCGTCGCCTCCGGCCTGGTCGCCAACTCGAAGAACGCGATAGTGGGCAACCAGACGACCGGCCCAGAGCTTGTGTTTATAACGCGGGCACTGAAGGTTTGAAAGAGAACCCGAGGAAGACTCGATTTTGAGCAAAGAAGAGTCGGACGAAGAGAAGCTGAACAATCTCGTGGTCGAGGTCAGGGTCCTCGAAAGCACCTACAACGAGCTCACCTCAAGGCAGGGCATCCTCGAGCGGGCTCTGATCGAAAACAGGGCGGCCCTGGACTCGATCAAAGGTCTGGCAGACAACAAGGCCGGCGAGGTCCTCACCCAGATAGGCGGCGGCGCCATGCTCAGGTCGCCCCCGCCCGACGTCGACAGGGTTCTGGTGGGCGTCGGTGCCAACGTTGTCCTCGAGAAGCCGCGCGAAGAGGCGCTCGCGATGATCGAAGAGCGTCAGAAGGAAGTCGAGCGCTCGATAGTGTCCATCGTGGGACAGAGGGACGAGATCAAGCAGAGACTGGATGCAGACCAGGAGGTCCTCCAGAGACTCGTCGCCAGCGCCCAGAAGGGCTGACATTGTTCGAAAGGCTGAAGCAGGCCTTCTCCTCCGTCACTTCCGCCGTCAGAGAGAGGAAGCTCTCCGAGGACGAACTCGAAGAGGTGGCCTACCAGTTCCAGCTCGCGCTCATCGAGGGAGACGTGGCACTGGGAGTGGCGGAGAAGCTCACCGACCAGGTCAAGGAATCGCTCGCCGGTGCGAAGATGGAACGGGGCGAGGAAGCCTCGGGCGAAGTCAAGAAGGCGCTCATGGTCTCTCTCGAGAAGACCTTCTCCTCCGCAGGCTCGCCGGACATCCTGTCAAAGATCAAGGAGAAGAATTCGAGGGGCGAGCCATACATCATCCTCTTCCTAGGAATCAACGGCACGGGCAAGACCACCACCATTGCCAAGTTCGGTGCCATGCTGAAGAAGAACGGCGTCTCTGTCGTAACCGCGGCCGGAGACACCCACAGGCCGGGCGCCATCGAGCAGCTCACCGAGCACGCCGACAGGATAGCGATGAAGGTGGTCTCCCAGCGCTACGGCGCGGACCCGGCCGCAGTCGGCAGGGACGGCCTCCTGTACGCCAAGGCCCACCACATAGACTGCCTCCTGATCGACACCGCGGGGAGGATGCAGACCAACCAGAATCTGATGGAAGAGATGGCCAAGATCGTCAGGGTGGTCAATCCCGACTTCAAGATATTCATCGGGGACTCGCTCACCGGGAACGACGCAGTCTCCCAGGCAGAGCTCTTCAACAAGTACACCGGCTTCGACGGCGTGATCCTGACCAAGGCGGACGCCGACGTGAGGGGAGGCGCCGCCCTCTCCATAGTCTTCTCGACCGGCAAACCGGTCCTCTATCTGGGGGTCGGTCAGGAGTATGGCGACCTGATACCGTTCGACTACCGGAAGTTCATCGACTCCCTGTTCAAATAACTCGTAGCTCCAAACGAGGCTGACGACATGACCGCAGTGGACACAGGCAGAGCCTTCGCCCTCGGGGCCCCTCTCATAGCTGCGTTGATGGTCGGCCTCTTCGCGCTCTCGTTCCTCATCTCCGGCCTCCTCGGCCTCCCAACCTCGCTCGCCGAGCCGACGTGGCTGAGGCTCGTCGGAGGGACGGTCGTGCTGGTCGGCCTGGCGCTGATGGGTTGGACGTTCAGCAACAGGAAACCGGCCGCAGTGATGGTGTCGACCTACGTCACGTTCTCGAAGGCGCTCAAGCGGATCCCGGCTTCCGAGACGGCCGGGAGGACCGAACCCCTGGTGGTCGGCGGACCCCAGAGGTACACAAGAAACCCCCTGTACTTCGGCATCGTCGTGATGGTTCTCGGTTGGGCGCTCCTGGGAGGATACAGCTTCGTCTACGTCGCCACGCTCGTTCTGCTGGTTTGGTTCGGCGCAATCCTGATCCCCTTCGAGGAAAGGGAGCTGCGCGCTCTCTTCGGAGAGGACTGGGTCAGGTATTCTCGGGAGACGCCCATGCTCGTCCCGTTCACCAAGCGAAAGAAGCACGCATGAGCGCAGCATCCCGCCGATTCGCCCTTGGCCGGATGGACGGCGGAGGTCGCATTGACCAGTATTGGACCACCCTCTACCCGTTTTCGGTCAGAGGCGGCCATAACCTATAAAACGAATCCTCGGGGCGCTTTTGCAACAACCATGCCGAAAGCTTCGCGCGCACAGTCGAAGGAACCGAAGAGAGACCTGCTCTCGCTCGCCGAGCTCTCTTCGTCCGACCTGAATCTCCTGCTGAACCTGTCGGAGTCGTTGAAGCGGGGGAGGAAGGCGAGGCTGGGCTCGAACGCGCTCAAAGGAAAGTCCGTGGCGCTGGTGTTCGAGAAGCCGAGCACCAGAACCAGGGTGAGCTTCCAGGTCGCGATCAGCGAGCTCGGGGGGTTCCCGGTGAGCCTCAGCTCGGCCGAACTGCAGCTGGGGAGGGGAGAGACGGTCGAGGACACGGCCCGCGTGCTTTCGCGCTACGTCCACGTGGTCATGGCCAGGGTCAACAGACAGGAGAGCGTCGCGGAGCTGGCCAAGGCGGCCAGCGTGCCTGTGATCAACGGGCTGAGCGACCTCTACCATCCGGTCCAGATCCTCGCCGACCTCCTCACTCTCAAGGAGCACAAGGGGAAGCTCAAGGGACTCCGGGTGGCGTGGGTTGGCGACGGGGACAACGTCTGCAACTCGTGGCTTTACGGCGCAGCGCTCTCGGGGATCGACTTTGCAGTCGCCACTCCCCAAGGGTACGAGCCTCTCGCATCGGCCGTGAGCGAGGCCACGGCCATCGCGCGCTCGACGGGCGGGAGAATCACCCTCACGAACGACCCGCAGCTGGCAGCGAAAGGGGCCGACTGCATCATGACTGACACCTTCGTCTCCATGGGCGAGGAGGCGGAGAAAGAGAAGCGCGAAAACGCCTTCCTGCCAAAGTACCAGGTGGACGGCAGGCTGATGTCGCTTGCGAAGCGGGATGCCATCTTCGAGCACTGCCTTCCCGCTCACAGGGGCGAAGAGGTGACCTCCGAAGTCATGGACGGTCCACAGTCGGTTGTCTTCGACCAAGCGGAGAACAGGCTCCACACGACGAAGGCTTTGCTCTGCTTCCTCACGCTGGGAAAGAGCGAGCTCTCGGCTCTGGTCAGAAGCCGGTGAAGAGGAACCTCGACAGGTCCACCCTGCCTCCGCTGACCTTCACGCCTTCCTTCCTCAAGAGCTTCGCCTTCTTGGGAGTCCCGCTCCCGCCTCCGTAGCCCCCCAGGCTCCCGTCGTGACCCACGACCCTGTGGCACGGAACCACTATGGGCGTCGGGTTGGCCCGCAGAGCGGCTCCCACAGCCCTGCTCGCCTTCGGCTTCCCCATCTTGCGCGCGATGGCGCCGTAGGTCGTCACCTTCCCTTCAGGAACCTTGGACGTCAGCTCGTAGACTCTGGCCGCGAATCTCGACACGGTCAAACCCGGACGACCTCCAACCCGAACTTCTCCACTAGGCTTGATATCTTTTCCTTGTGGGCCCCGAGGCCCTTCCAGTCCAGGGCCGCGTACCTGATTGGCGCAGAGGTCTTCGAGAACATCTCTCCCATCATCTTCTCGTCGACGTTTTCGAGGGCGTATCTCGGGACCGAACGACAGCGCGAGGTCGCCTTCCACGAGCAGGTCGCGGAACTTCTCCGGGTAGTGAGTGCCTCCGAACCCGAGCGCGACCCTGCTCCACGGCTTCCTCTCCGTCAGGCTCTCCATCAGGGAGTCCGCGACGACGCCGGCCGCGCCGGCGTCTCCCCAGTTCTTCTCGGACGCGCCGATTTCCACGAAGAGGACTGGCTTCGCCAGGTCAGTGGGCCCGTGGTGAGTCGCCTCAATGGAGACCTCGTAGCCTCCGGCCAGCTCTTTCCTCTTCGAGAGCGCGATCATGTAGTTCTTCAGCAGGTCCGGGTTGACCCTGCCGAGCTCCCTAGGCCTCCCGCCGAGCTTTGCCTCGGCACCGAAGTTCCCCACGGTGTGGGCCGTCAGGGAAGCGATTCCGGACTCGGCGCTGTGCCTCGACAGGAAGATGTAGGCCTGCGGGTTGAAGTAGCCGTCCAGTTCCGGCGGCTCGACAATGATCCCTTCGAAGAAGAACAGGAGAAAGGAGCCCTTCTGATAAACGGGCTTCCCGAGCAGGTTGACCCCGGTCGATTGGAAGCCGTGCCTTTCTATCAGTGAGGTCGCCAGCGTCCTCGAAGCGAGGTCGTTAGACGCGGCCACGATCACGGTGGCCGGTTCCCCCTGCGGAATCACGCGACAGCAACCGAAACGCGATGGATATTAACGGTGGAGCGCCCTCGGGCCCTGTCAAAGCATATAAGCCGCCGCGAGAACTGGGTCGACCAGATTGGGATTCGGCGAATTCCTGAAATCAGTGCAATCGATATTCAGGCTCTCCCACAAGAGCGACAGGGAGGAGTTCACACTCTACCTCAAGCTCGTGACCTTGGGCATCGCCCTCGTAGGAACGATCGGGTTCATCATCAAGCTGGCCGGCAACATATTCTTCGGCTGAAGGTTGCAGGTAAGCAAGTTTCGAACATCTCCAGCGTCTGACGCCAGGATTCAGCCTGTGTACAGCCTGGTGACAGGCGCCACGTCGTAGTCCGACTCGGCTAGTTGCGCCGTGATCGCCTGCTCCAGCACTTCTTCCTCGACGTCAGGAAGCCACTCCTTCAGGTTGGACACGGGCGGGCATCCAGGAGGCGCAACGCACAACGAGTTCAGCCTCTCCAGGTCCGTTCCCATCAACAGGGTTCCGTGGACGAGATGCGCGTTGCGCGTTGACCTGGCTGCCATCCCGGAAACCTTCCTGCCGGACACGTCGATCCTGTTCGGAGGAGAGAATCGCGCGTCGAAGCCGCCCTGCCGCAGCGCCCTGACCACGTAGGCAGACGACCTCTCAAACAGCGCCGTCGGGGAGACCGCACCCCCAGACGCCTGGAGGAACAGGCTCCAGTTCAGGTTCCCGAGGTCGTTGTACACGACTCCGCCCCCGGTAGAGCGTTCAATCACCGGCACCCGCAGCCTCGCTGCGAGCCGCTCGTCGTACCAACCATACTT
>DASPPF010000085.1:0-8395 GCA_035625575.1 Nitrososphaerales archaeon
GTGGCCTGCGAACTGGGCCTGACCGTCGGTCCCCAAGGCATCGAGGTCAGCCCCAACCTCGCGTCGCAGCTGAAGTGGCTTCTCGTTAGTGGCCTGTGGGCGGGAAGGAGGGCGTGCGCGTTCGTTGGAAAAGCCGGGAGCACCTCGTTCGCCTTTGTGGGTCTGCCAGACTGCAAGGTCGAAGGGGGTTGGTGCTTCTCCGGCTCGGAGCCCGCCTCTGCTAGCGAAGGGAGGGTCTCGGCTGCCTCCTTCTACTTGCCTGGCCAGGTTGTCTGCGTGGGCAACTTGTCTAATGAGACGGTCAGGACCGGCGTCTCGTTCAAGCCGCGCGACCCGTCCCTGACGAGGCACCTCAGCGTCAAACTGCAGCGGCTCGACAAGACCAACGGCTCCTGGGAGAACGTCTCGCCGATCAGAGTCTTGTCTCCGATGACGTTCGATGTGACACTGGGTCCATCCGACTGGGGCGCGTTCCGCCTCTCGACAGGTTCTTAATCCGAGCCGAAGTGCGCGGGCTCGGGTTGGCGGGCGCACGCGTGTCGGCCAAGGAGGGAATCCAAGTGGACCTCGGTGGCAGGAGGTTCCTTCTCGACCCTTCGAGTCCTCGCAAGGCCGACTACGTCTTCGTCTCGCACGCGCACGTCGACCACATGCACAACCCATCCGCGGGTGAGAAAGTGATTTGCTCCGGCGTGACGAGGGAGCTCGCTCTGGCGCGCGGCTACGACTTGGGCAACACCGTCGAAGGGGCCGCGGGCGTCGAGCTCCTCGACTCCGGCCACATCCTGGGCTCGAGAGCGATACTGATCGAGGACGAGGTCTACTATACGGGCGACGCCTCGGGAAGGGAGCGGGCCTTCCTCGGCAAGTGCAAGACAAGGCACGCGAAGACTCTCATAATGGAGTCAACCTACGGCAGCCCAGAGTACGAGTTCCCGCCGACGGCCCAGCTGGTGAGCGAGGTCAATGACCTCATCGGGGACCTCTACCACAGGGGCAAGCCAGTCGTCCTCATGGGCTATCCCCTGGGAAAAGCCCAGCTCCTGTCGTACTTCTTCTCGAGCTGGGGGCCGCTCTACGTGCACGAGAGGGTCGCGGCCATGAACGAAGTCCACACCAGGCACGGCGTCGCTCTCAAGGAAGGCATCAGGTTCAGCCCAGAAAGGGATGCGGACAAGCTTCCGCCCGGGCCCTGGACGATGATCGCTCCAATGACCTCCAACAGGAACGGGCCGATGTCGCAGATCAGGAAGCGCTGCGGCGCCGTGACGATCGCCTTCAGCGGTTGGGCTCTGAACGGTTCCTACTCGAGGTCGCTGGGCGCCGACGCTGCCTTCCCTCTGAGCGACCACTGCGACTATCCCGAACTGCTCAAGCTTGCGGCCCAGGTCTCGCCAGAGGTGGTCTACACCACTCACGGATTCGCCGACGAACTGGCCGAACAGCTCCGCCTGAGGGGGTTCACAGCTAGGACGCTGGGCTCCGACCAGAGCACCCTACACGAATACGAGGCGGGCGGCTGAGCCTGTTAAATAGGCCACACCGAGCTCGTTCGTTCTAGCCGCCCATGCATTCCCAGCCTCCTCGCTCAAGAACAGACAACGGAGGAGAAAGACAATGAGACTCAACCTGCGCCGGGCGCTGAAGTTCTGGACGGTGGGCGCGTCTGGGGCGATAATCCAGAGCGCTGTTTTCTACGTGCTGACCAGGTCTCTCGGAGTGCCGGATTTCATCGGTCTGTTCGGTCTGGTCGAGCTGCCGTGGGCTCTCGGCTGGGCGATAGTCTGCGCCTCGATCACGAACTACGTCTTCAACGAGCTCTGGACCTGGAGAAGTCCCGGGTAGAACGAGGATCGCTAGGAGACATCGAGGTAGACCGGTCGTCCGTCCAAGTCCTCCTCTTCCCACCTGATTTCTCCCTGCTTCTCTGAGAAGAGCGCGACCTGCTTCACCCTGACCAGGAATGCGAGGTCGTTCTTCAGCGGCTCGAGCATCTTCAGCTCCTCCGCTTCGAGCCCTGCGACCGAGGCCCTGGCCAGGATCGCTGTGGGAGAGTAGCCGCGCGACTTCCTCAGCGACTGGAGTCTCCTGGCCACGTCTCTGGCCAGTCCCTCAGCGACGAGCCTGTCGTCCCTCTCCTTCGCCAGAGCGACGAACACTCCGCGCTTCTCGCCGACCTCGTACCCTTCGGCCGGCTTGGTGACGAGGTCGAAGAGAGTCAACGGGACGTCCAGAGTTTCGCCGCCCACCTTGGTCTTCAGCGGCTTCGCCGCCCTCCACGCAGAGACCGCGGCCTGTCCACCGAGCGGAACGAGCGCGGCCAGGACTTCGGCCGTCCTCTCCTTGAACTGCGCTCCCACCCTCGCCCTGTTGGGTGTCAGCTCGAAGGAGGCGGGGAACCTCTCTGCGCTGGGGACGAAGGCGACCTCCTTCACGTTGCAGAGCTGGCCGATTATGGGCGACGCAGCCTTCTGCTGTGGGCTCCTCGGAGCGAGAACAGCAAGTCTCCCGAGCGGCCAGCGACGCTTCAGCTTCGCCTTGGTCCTCGCGGAGTTCGCGGCCTCCTCCACCGTGAGAGCCAGCTCCACCACCTTCTCTGCCCGACTCGCCTGGGTTCCCGCTGGTTCGGCCACCATCAGCTGGGTGACGAGGGGCGCTTTCCATCGCCTGCTTCCGGTGAAGACCTCTTGGTGGAGGTACTCGGTGACGAAGGGTGCGATTGGATGGAGCAGCGCGTCGGCGCTCGAAAGGACGTGGGCCAGCACCGCGTAGATCGCGAGCCTCCGCTTCCTTTCCCTGGGATCGTCGCGCCAGAGCTCGCTTCTCACCAGCCTGATGTAGTCCTGGCTGGCCTGCGTGATTATCAGTTCCTCAAGCGCTCGCGCGGCCTCGTTGTACCTAGCATCGGCGTAGGCGCCAATCACTCCTTCCTGCGCGGCCGAGAGCTTCGCGAGCATCCACATGTCGACGGTGGCGAGCAACCTCTGCTTCTTGGCCCACGTCAGTGTGTGCTTGTTCGCGTCGAACCTGTCCAGCGGCGCGTTCTGCGCGAGGTAGACGTGGAGGTGGTAGAGCGTGTTAAGGATTTGGTACGGGCGGGCCTCCATCTCCTTCATGTCCATGCTTATGGCGTCTTCGGGCGCGCTCTTCCACGTGAGGTAGAGCCTGGTGAGGTCCACCGACCTGTTTCTCAGGACGTCCAGGCCCCATATTGCGTTCCCCTGGCTCTTGCTCATCTTGTTGCCGTTCGCATCCAGCACGTGCCCCTGGAAGAGGAACGCCTTGTACGGAGCCAGCGGCTTGCCGGTTTTGAGAACGTTCAGCACCAGAAGGGTGTAGGCCCAGGCCCGCGTCTGGTCTATGCCCTCGGTGAGGTGCATCGCGGGAAAGAAGGCGCGGTACTCGCGGTCGGTGAACGCGGAGTATGGGACCGAACCGCTGTTGTGCCAGGTGTCCAGAACAAAGGGCTCGCGGGTCGCCTCGCCTCCGCAGGACGGACAGGTCAGTGTTATTCTGTCCACCCATGGCCTGTGCAGCTCGAACTTCGGACCGTCCGGCAGCCTCTTGGCCATCCTGACTATTTCCTTCCTGGAGAACGCGGGAGTCTTCTTTCCGCACTCCTTGCACACCCATATGGGAAGCGGCGTGCCCCAGACCCTCTCTCGCGTTATCGCCCAGGGGGGCGAGTCGCGGATTGACTCCAGGAACCTGTTCCTCGGGGGCTCGAAGTAGTACTCCACCCCTTCGGCCGCCCGTATCAGCTGCTTCCTCACCCTGTCTATCCAGTAGAAGTACTCACGCCTCGCCAGCCACACTATCCTGTGGCCCGACCGCCAGCAGACCGGGTAGTCGTGTGTCAGCTTCCCAGCGAATACAAGGGCTCCTCTCTCCTTCAGGTCGGAGATCACCTTCTGGTCGGAGTCCCTGGCGAAAATCCCAGCGAAATCGCCGGCCCCGGAAGTGAACCGGACTCGGTCGTCGAAGGGCGCGAAGACAGGAACGCCAAGCTTCTGCGCGGCCGCGAAGTCGTCCTCGCCGTTCGCAGGAGACAGGTGGACTATTCCGGTCCCGGTGCTCGTGTCCACGAAGTCTTCGGAGACGACCCTGTGAATCTTGCCTCTGAACTCCGGGTTCGCCAGTCCAGGTATCTTGTCCAGGAGCGGGTGAACGTAGGTCATTCCGTCCAGCTCGCTCCCCTTCATTCTCCGCACCGTCTGGCCGAACTGTATCCCAAGGTCCTTTGCCAACTGCGCCTTCCGTTCGGAGCCAACCACCCAGTTCTCGTCGCCCACCTGCACGAGTTCGTAGTCGGCGTCCGGCTTGACGGCCACCAGCTCGTCGGTCACGACGGTGAACGGCATCGTGGTCCATATGATCAGAAACGACCCGTCTGCCGCCCTCACCTTGTAGTACAGGCTCGGATCCTCCAGCTGTTCGTACCCGCCCAGGGCGACCTCGGCGTGGCTCAGCGCGGTTTGGCAGCTGGGGCAGTACGGGACAACCTTGAAGCCTTCTCCGAGCAGTCCTCTCTTCCAGGCGGTCTCTAGGTACTTCCACTCCCTTTCGATGAAACCGTCGGTGTAGGTCAGGTACGCCCGTTCCCTGTCCAGGTGGAGCCCGAGAAGCCTGTCGGATTCCTCCCATATGGCCCTGTACTTCTTGATGAGCGACTTGCATGCGGCTACGAGCTTCTCGACGCCGACCGCTTCGAGGTTCTCCCACTTGTTTCCGCTCAGCCCCAGCGCCTTCTCTGCCTCGAGTTCAACGGGCAGCCCTTGGGTGTCCCAGCCCTCCCTGAAGACGAGCCGCCTCCCTCGCATCGCCGAGTACCTGAACCAGAGGTCCTTGTAGACCCGGCCGCGCACGTGCCCAATGTGCGGCTGGCCGTTCAGCGTAGGCGGGCCCTCGACCCATCCCACCGGTTTCTGTCTTGAGAGCCTCCTCTCAGCAGCTTCCCTCGGGTCCACCCTGTCGTAGAAGGATCGTACCTTGGTTTCTACACTCTTCCATTCGTAGTTCGCACTGAGCGGGACGCGCCTAGTTCTCGGCTTCGATTTTGTAACCACTCAATGCGTCACCGCCCGCGGCACTCCCCGTCTTAAGCGTGCGGCTACCTGCCTTCAAAAAGTCTCGCGGCCAAGGGTTCAGGGAGACCCGACCGCGTTATCTTGGCTGCCGCCGACTCGATGTCGTACTCCACCCTCTTCAGTTGGATGTCTGCCGCACCGTCGTCAAAGGTGGCGAGGGCAAAGGAGGCCCTCGGATCTCCATCACGCGGCTGACCCACAGACCCCGGGTTGAAGACCTGGCCTCTCTCGCTCTTCCAAACGAACGGGCGGTGGGTGTGCCCGAGCCCTACGAGCCCAACCCCCAGCTCTTCGAGGTAGCGCGGGAAGAGGTCGGAGTGCGTCTCTGGTTCCACGTATTCGTGGAGGTTGTCGTCCGGGCTGCCGTGGGTGAGGAAGGCGGACAGTCCGTCGAACTCCGACCTGATTTGTAGCGGGAGGCCGCGGAGGTAGGCCATGCTCTCCCCAGAGAGGTTGTCCGTTGTCCATCCCGCTGCAATGGCGGCGATCGGGTTGAACCAGGACGTGTCGCCCGACACCACGGCTTCGTCGTGGTTTCCGCGAATCGCGACGGCGTTCACCCTCTTGAGCAACTGAATCACTTCGTTGGGACTCCCGCCGTATCCGACTATGTCTCCCAGACAGACGACCTCGCAACCTCGAAGCTCCTCGAACGTCCTCTCAAGGGCCTCGAGATTGGAGTGTACGTCTGAGATGAATCCAATCCTGCGCAATCTCCTCCTAGCGGGAATGCGCTTTCCTAAATCCTTGACATCGTTGCGCGGTTCTGCGGTTTCGCCTCCCTGAGCGTCCGACGACGTTGCGGACGCCCACGAACGCTTATAGGATGGCGGACGGTTCTTTCGGAGCATGGGATTACTTCCGCCGCCTTATGACGCTGTACTGACAATCGCTCTCTTAGTGGTCGACGGAGCCATAATCGGAGTTGCAGCCAAGCGCGCCGTCGTGTCAGCGATTCTCCTCATCGTCGGACTGCTGCTGGCAACATTCGTTGGCCTGGCACTTCCTTTCTCCCTGACTGCGAGCGACATCATCACGCACCTGACGAACATCTTCACGTCCCAGATGAGCCACATCGGGAACGTGGTTTCGGCTTTTCCGATAGCCTGGCTCATCGGATTCGGCCTCGGGGTCTGGAAGGGCTAGCCCGCCAAGAAGCATTCCCGGCGAACCCGTTTCTCCGAGTTTCCTAGATGCGGTTCTCGACGGTCGAACGCGCTACTGCCTCTGCCCGCACCTGGGACAGAACCCGGCCCTGCTTGGAATCCGTTCTCCGCACTGGATGCAGTACTTCGTGGCTTCCGTCCCGGCAGGCGGCTGGACGGCCGGCGTCTGGTACTGCTGGTACGACGGGGCCGCGGGCTGGTACTGCTGGTAGGACGATGGCGGCATCGGCGCGCCCGGAGCCGCCGGTCCCCTCTTCAGGTTGCTGATTGCCTCGCTCCAGGACTTTGTCTTGCCCACTTCGATCTTGTAGGGCAACACTCTGCCGTCGGCGCTGCTTGCCGCGACGATCAGCTTCTTGCTGATCAGCCCCTCTGTGCGTGCGAAGCTGACGCTTCCCAGCGGAAGGTCGAAGACAGCCACTTCCTTTTTCCTTATCAGCCCCTCCTTGCGCACCATCGCCAGTCGCCTTTCTGTGAGATAGAGCTGGCCCTTCGTTTTTGTGGGCTCTAGCAGCGTCGCCTTGGCGGACCTCTCGACTCGCTCGCCCGAGAACATCGCCATTGCGTCCTTTTGCGCCGAGCCACTCGTTTATCCTTTTTGCCAGAAACACGCGTCGAGGGCGCGGAAGGGCCCCGTTCCGACTTCGGCCCGAGCCATTCCCAGGCCCATCACTGGTCACTTGTTAAAACAGACATACCAATCCAACCACATAATTTCACCCCACCCCATAACACGTGGTTCACTCGGGTGAATGGCGAAGCTCTCAATGTCTGCATTCGCAGGTAAGTGGGAAAAGCAGAACACCCAGGGAATCGGTTCTAGGGTCCGCGACTCCGTGAGGAGCCCGGGTCCGCTGAAGCCGAGGCTCGACCTAGCCGTACGCCAAATCCAAGTCCAGATAGCGAAGCTGGAATCCACATCGACCAAACTCAGGGAGAGGGACAACGCGATCTTCAACAAGGTCGTGGGCTCTCTACAGAAGCACGACACACCGCACGCGTCGGTCTTCGCGAACGAGCTCGCGGAGGTAAGGAAGATGAACAAGATGGTCACGCAGGCGAAGCTCGCGCTGGAACAGATCGTGCTCAGGCTCAACACAATCACAGAGCTGGGCGACATAGTTGTCACCCTGACACCTGCCATGGCTGTCATACGCAACGTCAAGCAAGGCTTGGTGGGCGTACTGCCAGAGGCGGAGAGTGAGATAGGCGAAATCTCTGGTCTGCTGAGCAGCATCCTGGTGGACGCAGGGACGGTGGGCGGATACTCGCTGAACTTCGAGGCTGCCAACGAGGACGCTGAGCGCATCCTTGCGGAGGCGTCGGCGGTCGCGGAGCAGCGCATGAAGGACAAGTTTCCTGAAATCCCCGCATCGCTTCCATCAGCAGAAGCTGGATCCGAGGGAACCTCGTTCTAACCGGGGAACCCTCGCACCCCTATTTTCGGCTGTTCCAATTTCTCCCAGCAGGACTCTGATCATCCAACGTGCTGCGTCTGTCGAAGCTCGAGGCTGGAGATGGCCAGACCGAGGCCCACTCTGATTTTACTATGCAATGACGTCATGGAGCGAGTTGGCTGGGTTGAGCGCGCGAACCAGGCCGGACTCCTGTGGCTGCGGCGGGAGCGAGATTTAGATGCTATACGCGAAGTTGTGGGTCGGATGCTTGCACGGCGCGCTGTCGGGCGCGCTGCGTATTCGTGCATTTTTGTGCAATTTGAGGCGTAGCCTTTTGTGCGCAGTCTGCAAGATTTACCACCGACGAATATGACTGATGAAAAGAAGGAATCAGCACTTTCCAAACCAGGAGTTTCTAGGAGAACATTCCTGAAGACGACGGTCGGCGGAGTTGCGGTAGGAGCCGCAGTTCTTGGAGCCACCGGTTCGCTCGGACTAGCAAAGACAGTCAACGCCGAATACAGCGGCGTTCCATCCTACTGGGACTACTCGGCGGACGTCGTTGTCCTCGGGACCGGGTTCGCAGGTCAGATGTCGGCAATCACTGCAGCGGAGAACGGCGCCCAGGTCCTCATCCTTGAGAAGGCCCCCCAGAAATGGCAGGGCGGAAACAGCAGGGTATGCGGACAGGGCATCTGGACTCCATCCTCGGCGGCCCTCGTGGGCGCGGCTGAGTACCTCACTG
>DASPPF010000086.1:0-10357 GCA_035625575.1 Nitrososphaerales archaeon
CCACGAGCGCGCTGATGCCGTGCTGGGTCTTCACCTCCAGGAAAATGAAAGCCGCGCCCACGACCATCAGGAGAATGGCGAGGGGCGACGCGCCGAAGACTCCCAGTCCGAAGAGGGCGATCGCCACCACGACCACGCCCACCACGGACAGGATCAGAGTCGGGTGGTACACGTCGATCAGGACGGCCGCTATCCCCAGAAGGAACAGAAGGCTGGACACATTGGGGTCGCTGAATATCGAGATCAGGGTGGGGCTGATGCCTGGGGTGTTGATCGGGGCCGAGGCAGGGACCCCCAGGGCAGCAAGTGCCCCGGAGAGAGAGGTCGAATTGAGCACGCCGTCTATCACGTGGTACCGCAGCGCCAGTTCATCTGTGTAGGAGACACCGTGGGTGACCATGAGGCCGGTCGCCGTGTCGTTCCTTCCGTTGCTCCTGGTTAGCGTCTGCATGTACGAGGCGAAGGCGTCGATGTCCTTCGTCATCGTGGAGTTCTCCTCGCCGGTGGGAATGCCCGAGACGATCGGGGTCGCAGAGCCGATGGTCGTCCCGGGCACCATGTAGATCTTAGTCGAGGCCTCGGCTATGTACGATCCCGCCGAGAAGGCGAACGCGCCCTGAGGAGCCACGAGCGTGATGAACGTGCCCCCCCACTGCTGGTAGCTGGACGCCGAGCCGACCATGGACTCCATGCTCCCGCCGTCCCCGCCGTTGGTTGTCAAGACGAAGACGAGCGTGCCGGCGCAACTGGACTCGGCGTTGCTGACGGTGGTCGAGAGGAAAGCGGCCGCGCCTGGATCTATGTCCGCGTTGAGCGACGCCACGTAGTATCCGGTCTTCGTAGCGCACGTCTGTGCGCGCGCGCCGTTTGCCTGCAAAGCGAGCAGGACGAGCAGCAGACCGACCAGTCCGAGCCGAAGGGCCTTCAATTCGCCTGCCTTCTGTCTGCGGTCGTAACATAAATACTGTTTCAATCAAAGCGAACGAGGGCGGACGGTGTCAAAGCCCAAGGTGACGGTGGTTCAGCACCCCATGGTGCTCGAGCAGCTCTCGCTCGCCAGGAACAAGGGCACGAATCAGATAGCCTTCAGGAAGGCGATTTACAGGCTCGGACGCTTCTTGGCCTACGAGTTTCTGAAGACCATGGAGACCGAGAAGCTCAGGATCGAGACGCCGCTCAAGGCCACGACGGGGTACAAGGTGAAGGGCAACGACAAGGTGGTGATCATAATGGTGCTGCGGGCCTCCATCCCATTCGTGGAGGGCATGTACAAGAATCTCCCTCTGGCCAGGACCGGTGTCATAAGCGCCTGGAGGGGGAAGGCGCCCGACTTTCCCATCGAGGTCAGCTACGCCAAGATTCCGAACATCCACAGGGACGACGTGGTCATCGTGGCCGACCCCATGCTCGCCACCGGCCACACCCTCCTCGAGGTGGCCAAGAAGGTAACGCAAAAGGGGAAGCCCAAGAGGCTGGTCTTCTTCTCGGTCCTCGCCACCATGAAGGGCATCAACTACGTCCACAGGAGCTTCCCCGGAGCGGAGTTCTACACCTGCGGAATCGACCCCGAGCTGAACGACCACGGCTACATCGTGCCGGGGCTGGGAGACGCCGGGGACAGGGCCTTCGGCTCGCCACTCTGAAGCAGGGAAACCGCGTTCTTGATGGTCCGCTTGGACTTGGGCTTCCCTTGCTCGGAGGTCCCACTTCAGACCTTGCGAGCGGCTCGAGGATGCGCTCTACCTGGCCTTGCCAGGAGGCCTAGCTTTCAGGAAGCCGGCCACCTTCTGGTAGACGGGTTCACTGTTCGCGCTCCTGGGCAGAACCACGGCAATTATCCGTTCGGATTCAGGCGCTTCGACGAACAAAATCTTGTACTCGCGAAAGGAGTGAATCACATACAGACTGTCCCCGAAGTACCGCGCCGCTTTCTTTGAGGCCCCGAGGGCGAGCCTGATTCCAACACCTACATCGTCGCGCTCTAGCTCGTCGGATGTCGCGAAAACGGGGGCCAGACCCCTGTTCGCCACAGACTGAACCTCGCCCATCTTGCCAACGACGACCACCCTGCGAATCCGGCTGTCGAGCTGGAGAATCTGTTCTCCGTTCCATGATGGATTCGAGTGACCAGCCGCGCTCACGCCTTCGTTGGCTCGCGTCAACTAATTTGCTTTACCTTTCGCCGGCACGCGGAGGCCGCCTCGTCCGCGGTCGTGGCGTCCTCAGGCCCCCCGTCGTCCCCTGCGTCGTCAGTGAACTTCGACAGCTTCGGCGAAACGCCCAGCTATGCTCCGGTGGCCTCCATCGCCGGTGTCAGCAGCCAACATCGTTTCGCATACTGGTCGCTCAGGAACCGAGGACGCTCGGCTTTCGCTTGGCAGCGACCCACGCCGGAAACATCCGCAGCGGACTAGACCGTGAGAATGGTCGCCCGACCAACGATGGACCGCGGGCTCTTCCCAAGAAACGAGATTGAATCCTACGCGACTGTCTTGGCGGGATGGGACTCTATGAAGCCGACGACTTTCCGGTAGACGATGTCCGCGTTCACTCGCCTGGGTAAGACGATAGTCAGGATTTGCTCAGAGGTCAATGGCTGCAAGATCAGCACCTTGTATTCCTCGAAGGCGCCCACCAGGTACAGGCCCCTGCCGAAGTATCGAGTGACGGTGCCGAGTGCCTTGAGGACGGCAGTTATGAGAGTCGCCAGGTCGGACATTTGAAATTCCTCCGCAGACAAGAGCACGGGCGCCAGACCGCGACTCTCTACCCACATTCTCTCCCCCGTGGTGCTCATCAGGACGACGCGGCGGATTCGCTTGTCGAGCTGGAGAATCTGAGCCCCACTCCACGCAGGGATGGCCCCGCCACCGGCCTTGCTCTTCTCCCCGCTCATGGCGAACCGACTTCGGATGTGCAAGTTATTACCGTTTGTCTTCGCGTTCGCAAAGCATACCGAGAATCGCCCCGATTACCCTGCAAAATCGCACTGGCCGCCTAAGGGCGAAGCGCGTTGACCCCAACCTGACCCGACTCTCGGTCGCGAGCCGGTGCGCGGTGCCTACTTTTGTTGAATCAGCCTATCTGCTTTATCTGGCGCTGGTACATGGCGACGATTTCGTCGACGGTCGTGGCGTCCTCCGGACTCTTGTCGTCCCTTATCCTGCCGGTGAACTTCGGGAACCTCAGAGAGATGCCCGCGCCCGGTCTGATTGCGCCCATGGCGGCCGTGTGGATTGGAGAGAGAGTCAGCTCGGCTGCGATGGTCTCGATGACCAGGTGGGGTCTGAACCAAACATCGGGCACCATCTTCGACTCCACGTTGGCCGGCTTGACGTGGCTCTCGAACTCCTTCAGCAGCTTCGGTATCTTCACGAGGTCCGCGTCGGAGAAGCCAGTCCCGATCTTGGCCACGCTCGTGAACAGTCCACGCTTCTTGTCATATGCAGCGAGCAGGTAGGTGCCGTAGGTTCCAGCCCTCCTCCCCTTGCCATGGAATGCGCCTATGATCGGGAGGTCGAGTGTGTCCGTCAGCTCGCTCCTGTACTCCCGCTTCAGCTTGATCCATGCGAACTCTCTCGCTCCAGCCCGATAGGTCGAATTCAGGTCCTTCACCACCAGTCCTTCGCATCCGTTCTCTATTGCCTCCTCCATGAACCGCTCTATCGCGGCCGGGTCCGACGAGCGCATGGCTGGGACTGCCCTCGTCCTGTCCGTCTTCTCGACCGCCTTTTCGAGCTTCTTCCTCCTCACCCTGTAAGGCTCGCCAGTGATGTCCTTGGACCCGGAGAGCAGTATGTCGAAGAAGTTGAGCGCCACAGGGTACTCTGCCACGGCTTCCTCGATTCCGTACTTCCTCCTCCTGTGCATCAGCTCCTGGAATGGGAGGTACTCGCCCGTGTCCTCGTTCACCGCGACCACCTCGGCTTCGAGGATTGCGTCTCGCAGGTTCACGTGCTTGCGCACGAGTTCGAGGGCGTCGGGATAGTGACTCGTGATCAGTTCGAGCCTCCTCGAGAAGAGAACGATGGCCTTCCCCTTCTTGTGGATCTGCAGCCTCTCTCCGTCCAGCTTGTACTCGGCGGCGACCACCTTGTCACCCATCTTGTGGACGATGGCCTCGGCTGAGTTCAGCCTCTCTGCGAGCATGGGCCTTATCGGGACTCCCACTTCGAGCTTCACCGACTCGATGCCCTTCGCTCCCTTGGTCGCGGCCAGCTGGACGACGAAGCCGAGGTCGGGGTGGACGTTGTATGCTCTTTCGAGGGCCGGGCGCTCCTTCTTCCCTCCCAGGAACGCGGTCGCGCAGGCGTCGAGGACCGTGTAGTCGGCCAGGCCGAGCCTCAGCTCTCCGGTGACCATTCTCATGATGAACTTCGCCTCCTTGGGCGAAGCGTCGTTCAGGAGGCTCACTAGCTCCCTCTGCTTCGTTTCGACCGAGCCCTCCCCCGTCGTCTTTGACATCCTAAGGAGCGTCTCGTACACGCGCTCCAGCGTCAGGGGCTCCGAGAACAGCGTCCCCTGCTTGCGCCCTTCGAGCGTCGTTTCGGCTGCGCTCCCTATGTCGCCCAGCTTGACGTAGGTCTGGTAGACCTTGTCTGCGCTGAGCCCGGTCGCAGACGTGAGGGCCCGCAGCGCCATCTTCTCGGCAACCCCGATCTCCACGCCCTCGAAGTCGGGGCGGAGTTTCCCCTGGGTCAGGTAGACCAGCCTCGGCATTTCGTTCTTCGGCGTCTCCTTGAGAAGGGAAGCGAAGACTTCGGTCAGTTCGTTCCTGCCCGAGATGCCCTCGAGCTTGTCGTAGACCGCGGCCACAGTCGCGTAGCTGAGGGGCATCAGCGCCGATGGTCCCCGAGCCGTATTTCCGCTTTTCCGGGGCAAACCTTAATTCCGCTGTCCCCGGCGCTCTTCTCAGAATCATCCTTGGGTGGAACGAAGAAGAAATCGATGGCCCAGATGGAGAAGGAGCAAGAGTCGCGGGACGCAGGCGAGCAGGAGGGTCAGGCGAAGGGGAAGAAGGCCAAGGAGACGAAGGGCCCGCCGCAGCAGCAAAAGAAACTTCCCTTCCTCGTCCCTAGGATGACGGACCAGGAGATGATGAAGAGCCTGACGCCCCTGAAGGCGATAACGGTCTTGGCCGCGGCTAGGGCGCTCGGCGTCAACTCTTCGATAGCGATGGGGGTCCTGAGGGGCCTCGAGAGCAGGAAGCTCATCGCGAGAGTCGGAGGATTCAGCGGGCACTACGTCTGGACCGTCGCGTAGCAACGCGAGAGTTCTGCTTCGGCGGCCCGGCCAGGTTCAATTCCATCTCCGAGCCGTCCTCCCAACCCAGCTTCTCGTACAGCGGTCTCCCCATCTTGCTAGCGTGAAGAGTGATGGAGCCGTAGCCTCTTGAGCGGCTCCAGGCAACCGCGTGCTCGACGATCATGGTCGCGATTCCCCTTCCTCTGTGGGCCGGCTCGGTGTACATGGACATCAGATACGGGACCATTCCTCCCCCGAAGCCCGGGTACGGCTGGACCTCCCTCAGCCAGAGCGCGCCTCCCCCCAAGACGGAGCCGCTTCTGTCCTCCACAAGGAAGCAATGGAGCCTGCCGGCGCGCATCTCCCGCCTTGCCCAGCTTGGAAACGCCGCATCGTGCACAGCCAGGTCCTTCCTCGACGGAGTGTGCATGTCGACGAACATCGAGTGGCGCTGCCTGGCGAGGACGGGGATGTCCCCGAGGGTGGCGGGCCTCACCCGGTAGGGGTTCATCCCTCTTCCTTTGCCAGCCGGATGACGTCTCCGGGCTTCACCACCTCGAAGACCTCAAGGCCCGACTCGACCTTCCCGACGGGGTTCAGCGGGACGGCGCTTTTTGCGTCGCTAACGAAGAAGCAGAGAAGGCCTCCCGACGCCAGGAATGCCACGTCTCCCTTCGCGAAGCTGAGCCTCGGCTTCTCGACTCCCACCTTGATCGTCGTGAACATGCTCACCATCCCGTGCTGAATGCTGACCCTGCTGTCCATGGGCAGTTCCCAGCCGATGGCGTCGACGGTCAGCGGCGCGAGGTGCCTGTAGAGGGAAACTCCGGCCGTGCCCTTCCCCTTCACGGTCGCACTGCACTTCACCCGCGACACGGACCCTGGTCCCTCGCTGGACGAAACTGCCATTCGTCCGGCCTGCTAGGTTCAGACTTTAGCCTTTTTCTCCGCGGTGGACTACGGCGGGGCTCCAGGGACCGCGGGGCTTGAGATAAACGAAGGCGAGGGCCTGAGCCCTCCCTCGCTGCCCTCGAAAAACCTCTAAAGGGGTCGGCACGAGGCGAGGGTTCGCGAAGCATGAGCTCGGCCAGAGTCAGGAAGACCCTCGACAGGCTGGCCTACGCCTCTCTGGTCCTAGACGTGTGCATAGCGGTAGTCACGTCCCTCAGCCTTCTTGGCGCGACAGGAACCGGACGCCTGCTGGTTCCAATCAATTACCTGCTGACAATCGTGGTGGTCCTGTCCGTGGTCATGTTTGCGGTCCTGCTTCTGTTGAAGTCGGTGGAAGCCAAGTCACCCAGCGAGCCATGACCCGAGGGAACAGACAGCCAAAGGCGGTGCGGACTTTGCAGGAATCACCCTTCGGACGCAACGAAACCCAGATACGGCTGGAAAGACTTATCAGACGACCGAAAAAGGCCCGTATCGACCCCGAGGCTCTGTTTTGGCTCCACCGAAATCGACTCGAAAGGCTAGGCAACCCTCACTAACCACCTTCGAGATAAGAATCGGTCCTCCCAAGCTTACGAGGTTCGAGAAGGCGAGGATAATCGGTGCAAGGTCGCTACAGATCGCGATGGGAGCGCCCCCCTTCATTCCGCTCGAGGGTGCCTTCAGAGGGGCCATCGAGATTGCGACCACGGAACTCGAGGAAGACGCGCTGCCTCTCTCCATAAGGCGTGCGCTTCCCAACGGGGTTACGCAAGACATACCGATCAAGGCACTGATGAAGTAGACCTCGCGACAATCTTCTCTCTGCGGTCGGGGCAATGCACAGACTTTGACGGGTCCTGTTTCTTTCATCACGCATAAATAAGCCTCGAGGGCGGCGGTGCAGACAAGACATCATATGCCAAACAAGAAACCCGACACAAGGAGACCACAGGAGCGCAGGCCGACGCGCAGAGACACCGCGCCTAGGCCCATGCCACAGCAGCAGCCGGCACAGCAGCAGCCGGCACAGCAAACCCCTCAGGCGCCAGTGCAGCAACCAATGCAGCAACCAATGCAACCAATGCAGCCGATGAGGCCGCCAATGCAGCGAACCTCGCCACCGAACCACATCTTCGTGGGGAAGAAGCCCGTGATGAGCTACGCCATGAGCGCGCTCATCCAGCTGACCCAGGCCGGAGAGGTGGTCGTCAAGGCCAGGGGACTGGCAATAAGCAGGGCAGTCGACGTGGCCGAGATAGTCACGAAGAGGCTCGGCAACGGCCAGTTCAGCGTCAAGAACATCGGCATCAACACCGAAGTCGTTGGCGAAGGCAGCGAACAGAGAAACGTCTCCTCAATCGAAATAGTCGTCGGACGGTAGAACAGCGACACCTGGAGAAATGACAGTGCATCCGGTTCGCTAGCGTGAGCCAAGCTTCTCCCGGCCCGAACATGTTCGGCAGAGGAGAAGCTTCTCTTCTTTCTTCATGCCCTTGACGCGGAGCTCTCTGCTCAGCGCCTCGCCTCTTGAGCCGAGCTGCTCCAGATAGACGAGTGCGACGGGGCGCCGCGAACGAGTGTACCTAGAAGCTCTGCCGCGGTTGTGCTCAGCCAACCTCCTGACTGGGTCGGTCGTGTAGCCGGTGTAGAGCGAGCCGTCGGAGCACCGAACCATGTACACAAAGTGGCCGCAGCGTTCCGGCGACGAGCTTGGATTTCCGCCGGAGCGCCTTGGTCGCCGCGTTGCGCCGCTCGGTGCGTCGCCGTCGCCGCTGGAAATCGTTTTGCGCAAACCTGTCGACGGAAAAATTAGATTGGGATAATGTTTTTAAGTTAAAATCGCGTGCCTGCTCATTAACAAAAAAATTGGCAGAACCCCGCCCACAACCCATAACGAAAAATGGGGTTGCGTCACTAAGATTCTCAGAAAGAGACCTCTACTCACTCGCAGAGAAATACGGCACGCCGTACTTCCTGATCGACGAGGCGACTCTCCGGAAAAAAGTCGGCGAGATGGAGCAGGCCTTCGCAGAGTACAAAGGACTGTTCAGGGTTGCGTATTCGATTAAGGCGAACTTCAATCCGTCCGTGATTAAGGCTTTCGTCAGCGAAGGAATAATGTTCGACCTGACCGCGACCTCCGAGCTCTACTTCTTGCAGAGGTGCGGCGGGTCCGCTGACAGCGTCATGTACACGAGCATAACGGAGACCCCCGCCGAGTACGAGACGGTCCTCAGAGAGGGCGTTGGCGTGGTAGTGGTCGCGAGCTACAACGGGCTCATCAACTTGATCGAGGCCGTGGGCAGGACGGGCAAGGAGCCGAGAGTGCTGATACGGGTGAACCCTGAGGTTCACGTCCACGCGGAACTGAGGGGTTCCATGGGGCACGGCAAGTTCGGACTCCAGTTCAACGGCGGAAGCCAGGACAGCGCCCTCAGCGTTCTCAGGAAGGTCCTTTCAACGCCGAGCCTTCACTTCGAGGGCTTCCACTTCCACCTCGGGAGCCAGATTGAGGACCCGTCGTGCTACGCGGAGGCGATCGAGAAGCTCGAGCGGTTCGTGCTGGAAGCCAGGAAGGAGCTGGGACCCTTCGAGGTGAAGATGCTCGACATAGGCGGCGGCATGCCCGCTCCCTACGGTCGACGGGTTCCGACACCCAGGGACGTCGGGGCAAGGCTCGTGGGTCAGCTCAACAGCCTCGCTGAGAGCCTAGGCGGGCGATTCACCCTCGTGTCGGAGAGCGGAAGGTACCTCAGCGCGGAGTCCACCGTCCTAGTCGCTAGGATCGTCAACATCAAGAAATTCGGGGAGAACAAATACGTGTACGTCGATGCCGGCTACCACTCCCTCCTCGACTCTGCTCTTCTGAAGCACGAGTATCCGGTGGAGGTAGTTCCGGGCGGGAGGCAGGCCATGCAGCACACCGTCCTGGTCGGAAGGCTCTGCGACCCTCTTGACGTGTTCCCGACCTCGGGCCGGTCGAAGCTGGGGGGCGCGGAAGTCGGGAAGCTCATGGTCTTCCGCGACGTCGGGGCGTACTCAATCGTGATGAACATGCCCTTCCACAGTCAACCCAAACCGTACGTCCTGATGAGGAACGGCCAGGGCAACTACTCTGTTGCCCGGAAGGGTCAGAACGTCGAGCAGCTCTTCGCTGACGAAGGCGGAGACTGCCTCCCCAACTAGGCGCCACTCTTCAGGCCCTCGTGATTGTCGGAATGAAACCAGGCCACGTCTACGAGAGCTTCGGGCTATCGGACGGAAGAGACGTCCTTCTGCGCGCGATATCGGGCAGGGACCTTGCGGAGTCGGTCAGGTTCGTAAACTCGCTCGTGAAGGAGAGGTCGCTCGACCCGAACTTCGGCATTCTTCTGGACACGAGGGTGACGCGCAGGGAGGAACGAAGGTGGTTGACCCGCACGGTGGGCGGAATCAGGAAGGGCAACGTAGTCAGCGTGGCTGCCTTCCACGGCGGCAGGCTGGTCGGCAATTGCGACCTCCACCGCGAGAGGTCCAAGGACCTCAGGCACTGCGGAGAGTTCGGCATAGCAATTCTGAAGGGATACAGGAGCGCGGGGCTCGGGAGAAGGATGCTCGAGGTGCTGCTCGAGGAGTCGAAGAAGGCTGGCGTCACGCTGGTTGAGCTGAGGGTCCTCTCGGTCAACAGGAGGGCAATCAGACTCTACCGCAGCCTCGGGTTCAGGAGAGCAGGCTCGGTGCCGGGGAAGATAATCCGCGGAAGGAGGCGGATTGACGAGGTCAGAATGTTCAGGGAAGGCTGAGAGAACCGATATATCCCCGCCGCCGATGCCGAACGGCGTTTGACCCTCGAGGTCATTATCGGACCAATGTTCTCCGGCAAGACCACCGAGCTGATCAGACTCGTCGAGCGGGAGGTCTACGCGAGAAGAAAGGCGGCGATCTTCAAGCCTTCGTTCGACACCCGATACAGCGCCAAGCAGGTCGCCAGCCACAACGGGCTGCGGTACCAGGCCTACTCGATAGAGGCGACAAGGGTGGGAGTGAACAAGATCGCCAAGCTCGCGGACAGCGGGGGGCTCGACGTCATCGGGGTGGACGAGGTCAACTTCTTTCCGGACGCGATCGTCGGCGTCCTCGACTCTCAGGCGAGCAGGAAGAAGGTCATCGCGTGCGGGCTCAACCTCAACTTCAAGGCGGA
>DASPPF010000087.1:0-28806 GCA_035625575.1 Nitrososphaerales archaeon
ACCCTGGGTTCCATGGGTTTCTTCTACGGCGTCTTCAACAGGATGGGCTTCTTCCTCTACAGGACCCCCAAGTCCGGGTCGGGAGAGAGCTCCAGAAGGAGGTACTTCCACACCCTGACTAACGACAGGAACGCGATCGTGGAGGGTGTGCTAGCGGTGTCCGGAATCATACTCGCCCTGCTGATCTACCTGCACGGCGTCTGGTTCCTCTCGCTCTCGCTGCTGGCCTTCGGCGCCTTCACCCTGAAGTCGATGAATCTGACGCGCAGTCAGCGGTCCCGGGCCATCGCTTCCGACGCCGTAGGGGCCCCGGACTCCTACTCCCTCTTGGGCGTGGCCCAGGGCATGCGGGCTCGCGTGAGATAGCAGAGGAGTTCATCCCGACAGACTGGGCCACTCAATCGAACGCCCAGGATGCCGCAGCGATGCTCAGACCAGAACCAGGAGGTGGGTGAAGAGATACCACGGCACGACGAAGTAGACCCACTCGTGGTGGAGGAGCGCCCCTCTCATCTCCCCGCTCGACAGTGCGTCCAGTGTCAGGTCTATGACCAGGCACGTGCCGACCAGGAGGACCGTGACTTCGGCGCTCGGCCAGAAAGAGTACCACAAGACGCGTATGTAGTGCAGGCTGACCAGGGCCGCAAGCGCCAGGTAGGACGCCGGGATCAGAACCAACAGGACGTTCCTGTGATGCAGACGGTAGCCGCGCACGTAGAAGGGCTTCGCTATCCCCTTTCTGTAGAGGAAGTCTCCCGCCTTGTTGAGGACGGTCGTAAAAGAAAGAACTACGACGAACCCGGCGGCGAGAAGGAACTCCAGCACCTGAGCTGTCAAGTTGGTGACAGCAGGAAGACCCTGGAGGATATTTTAGGATATGTCAACAACGCTCGACCATTCCCGCCCTGTGCGTGCACTGCCTCGGGCGTGCAGATACTGAAAGAACCCGAGAGGCGGTGTTACATCGCTCCTGGAAACGGCCTCAACACGCTCTTCGTACGATTGGGCACATGGGCGCGGGAGCCGAGGCGGACCGTTAGGGGCAACCCGTTTAAACGAACCCGAGCCGACCAAGTGGTATGGTCCTCGACGTTCCCTCAGGGAGCATCGCGAGGCCCATCATCACGATAGACGAGAACGCCAGCGTCCTCGAGGCTTCCAAATCGATCGTGAGCAACAACAGAGGCAGCATCGTGGTCACGAGGAAGGGAGACAGCGTCGGAATCCTGACTGAGAGGGACATAATGAAGCGGGTCGTGGCCAAATCCCTCAATCCAGCCACCACCAAAGTGAAGGAAGTGATGACGTCTTCTCCCCTCACCATAGAGAAGGACAGGCCGCTTCGCGAGGCGATTGACCTGATGAACAGGAGGGGCATGAGGAGGATGCTCGTCACCGAGAAAGGAAGGATCGTTGGCGTCTTCACCCTCAGAGACATCGTGAGGCACACGAGGATGTGCCTGTACTGCGGCAAGCAGATCAGGTCAATACTGGATGCGACTGGACCCGAGGCCTACGTCGAGTGCGATTGCGGCTCGAGGTACCACAAGAAGTGCTCGGAGATAGTTGTGAACTGCGTCGACTGCTCGAGGACCCTGGTGGCGAACGTGCTCTACCCGGAGCCGTCAGAGACCTTCAGCGGCTGAGCGACCCGAACATCGGATTCCCTCAACCGAGTCTCGCCGGTCGTGTGCGCCTTCAGGAGCAGCGACCTTAGCCCGGGTTTGTGTCTGCGAGCTACAGGGGTTTGCTGCTCGAGGCGGTGACCAGCCTGACACCTATCACGGCGATTATCAGCACGAGGACAACACCAAGGGTGTAGGCGGGCGGAAGCACCACGAAGGTCGAAAGGCCAGCCATGATCAGGCCCCACCCGGCATAGTAGAGCTTGTCCCTGCGTTCGGCTTCTATGGCCCCGTAGACCAGTATCCAGAGCCCGTTGAGGAGGAGCAGCAGGGCCGCGAGCCACGCATAGTTCACGAGTCCGAACAGGAAGACGACCAAGGACACGAGGGTCGCGAGTATGATGCCTATCCCGAAGCTGGGTTTCAAATTGCCTACCAAACCCGCGACGCGGATTCCATCCTTTAAAGATTGAACCGCCGAAACCGACTAGAGCCTGAGGTGGAGCAACGCCGCCGCCAGCCTTCCGACGGCGGTTACGACGTAGAGATAGGCCAGGGACAACCAGAGCGACATGCCGGCGCTCATGATCATGAGCAGGTACCCGCTCGAGAGCGAGCCAGCCATGGTCGCCGCCCCGGTTATGAGGTTGAACTCAGCGATGTACCTCCCCCTCCTTCCGACGGGCGCCAGGTCGTAGAGGTATGCGGAGTAGGCGACGTTGAGCAGGGAATTGGTGAAACCGGAGAACACGTTGATCGCGTAGATTTCCCAGGCGTGCGTGAAGAAGGCATAACAGATCGGGTACACCACCAGGCCGAGCCTGCCGAGGAATACGCTCCGCATCCTGTTCCTGTCGACCATTCTCCCGACGAGGGCCTGGAATGCGATTGTCGCAGCCACCGCGATGAACTGAGAGAACGCATACTCGACCAGGCTCATGTTGACGATCTTGACGGTGGTGATCGTGAAGAGCGGCCATCCGAAACCCCAGAAGAGGCCGTAGGCCGCTGTGACGCCGTAGTACCTCATCATCATGTCGCTGCCGTAGCGCGACATGGGTTGTTTTTCGACAGGAATCTCCTGCTGTCCTCGCAGGAAGATTGACGACCCGACGAACGCGATTCCAGAGATGAGGAACAGGATTGTGTACGAGGGCGTGATGAACGTGATGACGGTGGTCAGGACGAGTGCGACCAGCGAGCCCCAGCTTGCGATGCGGGCGAAGACCGAGAGGAAGCTCCCCCGTCCCTCCCGCGTCGTAGCTTCTCCGAGGAAGGAGTTCCAGCCCGCGAGATAGAATCCAAGCCCGATGGTGATTGCGGTGTACGAGATGGCGAGGGCGTTCGCGCCTTGGAAGACCGCCGCCTCGAGCCAGATGAGACCAATGACGATGCTCATCACGAGCGCCAGCCTCAGCCTCCGCCCGAACCTATCGACCAGCCTCCCGCCCACCACCTGCGCGAAGCCCGAAGCGAGCGAGTTGATTGATTGGACGTATCCAATGAGAATGTCGCTTCCTCCAGACACCGTTACGTTGAACGCGACGAAGGGGCCCGAGATGTTGTTGGCGAACGAGTTCAGGAGCGCGTGGAGCTTGAGGCGAAGCTGGTCCATGTCTGTGCTCGACCCCGCTCCGAAGGGAACGGGATAATCGTTTTGAAAGAACGTCTAGACACTTACAGATTCGGCGCCGCCGCGTGGTCGTTCGCCCTGTGATAGCGGACTCTTTATCTCCTGCCCGCATGCTAAATCACTCGGTTGAATGACAAGACCCTGGCTTTTCTCAAACAATCGTACAAGGGGTACTACTTCCGGAAGGCCGATTCCATAGGGTTCCCAGACGAGATCCGGTCTCGCGAGTTCGGCTACATCCCGTTTGGGGGAGGCATGGTCAGGCACCTCTCGTTCAAGAGCGCCGGAGACGCCACGGCGGAGATTCTCAGGCAGTCGCCCTCCTCCGTTTACTGCTCCAACGCCAGGTACGAGTCCCCCACGCTGCCCATGGAGTCGAAGGGCTGGCTGGGGGCCGAGCTCATCTTCGACATCGACGCCACCGACATACCGACCCCCTGCAAGAAGAGCCACGACTTCTGGTACTGCGAGAAGTGCCACGCCAGCGGAAGGCTGCCGAAACCTCCAGCCTGCCCGAAGTGCAAGGGACAGACCGCCGACTTCCACGGGACCTGCAGCGTCTGCCTTGCCGCCTCCAAGGAACACACCCTCCGCGTCGTCGACTTCCTCCTCAAGGACTTCGGCGTCTCGAGCAAGGATGTCTCCGCATATTTCTCAGGGAACAGGGGATACCACCTTCAGGTCTACGACGCCCGGTTCGAGCAGCTCGACCAGCAGGGCAGGGCTGAGATTGCGGACTACGTCATGGGCGGCTCCCTTCCGCCAAGCGTGTCGCTAGCCGCCACCTTGAGGCGAAGGCCCGGCGGTTCGCCCGCCGAAGCTTACGGCTGGATGAGGCGGATATGGACCTACACCCAGCCGAGGTCGGGCAGCGCGGGTACTCCTCCGAAACTCGTCACCGAGGCCATCTCCCTCCAGCGCGCCATGATCGACGCTTCCGTGACAACCGACATACACCGCGTGTTCAGGCTGGCGGGCACTCTTCACGGCAACACGGGGATGGCGAAGATGCGCGTGGGTTCCTTCTCGACCTTCGACCCGGAGAGGGACCCGGTCGTCATAAGCGCGGAGAAGACCAGCGTCCAAGTCAGCCTCTATCCGAAGTTCACGATGAAGGGAGAAACCTTCGGACCGTTCAAGTCCGAGGTCGTTTCCCTGCCTGCGTACGCCGCGGTTCCCATATTAACCCGGGGCTTCGGGGATGTCTTGTAGTTGGCAGAGCCCACCCTCGAATCTCTGAAGAAGTGCCTCGACTCAGAGGAGCAGTCGGATAAGCTGCTCCAGTTGCCAGACGACTTCTACGTGACCGTCGCCTCCTACGCGCAGCTTCTGAAGCGCACGTCCAGTTCTTCCAGCTCCGAGCTGGCCAACAGGCTCATCGCCAAGCAACTGGATCTCCTGGCGTCGATGGTACGAGACCTCGTGAAGGTCAGAATGAGAAAGGCCTCGTCGCAGGGGGCTGTTTCGCAGCTGCTGCCGGAGGAGCGATACGTCTGCTCGATGGAGAGGACCTATGCCCGCAACCTCGACTCCTTCACGGAGGCGGTGGCCTCGGGGCAGCCCTCCACGGTCGAGCTCCAGAGGAAGAGTGAGCTGGCCAGGAGCACGACCGTCAGGTTCCTCAAGCACGTGGACGAGCTGGTGGGCCTCGACCTCAGAAAGTACGGACCTTACGAGCCGGAAGACCTTGCCCTGATACCGGCAGCGAACGCGGACCTGCTAGTGGCGGGCGGCGAAGCGGTTGAAGTGATTCCCCGGGCCAAGCCCTAGGAATAGCTTCGCCATGTATGGTTGCATTTTACGCAGCGATAGAACTGCGTGGGCGGCTCATCTCCGCTCCTGGTCTGCAGGAACCACCACATCGCCTCGTTGTGGCCGCACTTCGGGCACTCGATCTTGGTGGTGGGGAGAGTGCTGAGCTTGCTTTCCTTGTCCCCGACCACCTTGATCGGGGCCACGCTCGCGAGTTCCTCCTCTGTCGCCTGGGTGACGCTCCTGCCGGCCTTGTTGCTGTATCCGCAGTTGTCGCACAGGTAGGTGATCGAGACTTCCTTGCCGCCCTTGACCTGCTTCAGCTTGAGCCTTGTGCCGCACTTTGGACAGAACTTCAGCCCGACCCACCGCCGAGGGCCTTCTGGACGCTCACGTAGAGCTCGTGTGTAGTCTCAGCCGCGCGTTGGGCGCTGTTCACGAAAGCCTTGTCCGGCTTTATCCGCTGCGCTCTGACCTTGAGCACGAGTTTCTTGATCAGGGGATGGGGCGGCAGCACGCCGGCGAAGGTGACGCTCTTCTCCTCCAGCAGCTCGTGGTGCACAATCTCAGCTAGCGAGTAATCCTCACCAGATATCTCCACAGTGAGACCTTTCTCTTCGTCGGTGGTCGTCTGGAGCTGCAAGTTCCTTAGACCGCCCTTTGTGTCGTGTTGATAAGTCTTGTCCGTTTTCAGGGTTGGATTGGCATCTGGCCGAAGTCGCGCGCGAGTTTCCTCTCCTCCACGTTCCCGCACTCGACGCACTTGGCCCTGTTGCCTCCCCTCTGGAGGGGCCTCCCGCAGTTGCCGCAGAGCGCGAAGACCACGCCCGTATCACCGTCGTCCATCGAAAGGTGGACTATTCCGTTCATCAGGCTGTAGACCCTGCACCGCACCACGTCGCCCAGCTTGGCCGGAGGGCCCCCTCTTCCGCCCCTCTCCCGCCTCCCCGAGCGGAGCATCAGCATTCCGCTGAAGCCCTTGTCTGTCTGTCTGCCGTTGACGTAGTAGACTGCCACGCTGGCGTTGCTCGTGGCGGCCGATTCCACCTGTCCAGTGACGTAATCGCCGACCTTGAGCAGGTTCGCCTGTGCCGAGGGGACCACCGAGATCTCCCTCTTCTTGAGGTCCTTCAGGACCGTCCCCACGGAGAGCGCTCTCAGCGACCCCGAATCGTCGTAGACGTTCGGCCCGGGCAGGTACTCCTCGGACACGGCCAGCTTGTCGCCGGGCAGCACTGTCTTCTTCTCATCCGCCATGTTGATTCCTCCTTGTCAGTCCCACGGTGAGCTCTATCCACTTGGGCCTCTGAAGGAACTCCCCTATTTCCCTTCCCTCCATGAGGGCGACCAGGGCGTCGGCTTGGGGAATCGAAAGCACCGGTCTGTCGAAGTTGAAACCGTCGATTGAGATCCTGGGGCACGCCGTCTGGACGAACGCCTCGATCTCCCTGTGGGGCGCAAGCCGCTCGGGGGTGATGTCTCTGAGCGCCAGCTGGACGACCCTCCGTCCGTTCATCTCCAGTCTCTTCGATATCCACCGGCTCCGGCCCAGCATCTTCTGTCCCTCTTTCAGCCCCGTTATGACTCCGAAGACCCTGGCGTCCAGCGCCCTGTACACAGCGAGGACGGCCCGCTTCCTCCTTTCCTCCGCAGGCTTCGCCATGTCGGTCACCTCATCCGTGTAGGGGTCGAGCATGAAGGTCGGTTTGCCGGTGGCGAGCGCCAGGCCGACCGCGTGGAACTCGCTCTCGCCCAGGAAGCAGAAGGCGTCCACCGAGCCTCTCAGCGGATACACCGTCGAGAAGTCGCAGCCGAACACCTGGCTCGCCATGAGGAGGTTGTTCTCCCTGCCCGTCTGGACCTCGAAGCCCTGCGATTGTAGCATCGCCTTCGCCGGGGCCAGCTCGTGCATGTGCTGGCTGAAGGTGACCAGGCCCAGCCTGCGATACTGGCGGAGCCCTTCCACCGCCTTCGCCAGCACGCCGTCGAACTTGACGTCGTCCGACGCGTCGATGAGGTAGGTGAAGTCGCCGACCGTCTGCACGGTCGCGTTGTGCCCGATATGGAAAGCCAGGTCCGCCTGCAGCCTGGGGACGTCCTCGTCAACGGTGTCGCAGATTCCGAAGCAGCTGTCGCCCGCGAGCACGCACGTCACTCCATACCTCTCCCGAATCCTCTCCATCAGCTCCTTGGTCTGCCTCAGCAGTCCCCCGGGCGCGTTGACGAGCACCGCACGGGGGCGTTTCTCCTCTATGATTCTGAATACCTTGTCCTCGTCTATCCTGACTGTCATTGGGCGACTGGCTTCTCGAGCTTGATGACTTCGACCCTGGTCTTCATCGGCAGCTTCGTCGACGCGGCCCACATTCCATGCTTGGCCTTCTCCAGGTTCTCAGCCTTCACGCTCATCTCAAGAATGGAGTTCCCGATCTCCACCCTCGCAGCGAGGCCGATGGGCTTCCCGAACGCCTTCCTCATGCCCTCCTGCAACCTGTCTGCTCCGGCTGTCGCGATCATCTTGTTCTCGCGCAGTATTATGTGAGGGTAGACGACCACCTTCAGGAAGTAGTTCTCTTCGCCCGCGAGGGCCAGTGCCTTGTTGCAAGCGACCCTGGCTGCCTCCAGGGCGTTGTGCCTGATTTGCACTCTTCCAAGCGAGACGAGCCTGACCATGTAGTCGTAGTCGGTCCTGCTCTTGCCGGTGGTGAAACGGGCCACCTTCGGGTTGGGCGCACCGGGGGCGAACTTCTTGCTGGTGTACGCCATTCCCTTGACCTCCCTGTAGTTCTTCCCGTGCATCTTGCTCAGCCCGAGAGAACCGCGCCCTCCGACACTCCTAATTAACCTTCACCGCAGAAATCTCACTTATCCAGCGACTCGATGACGGTGGTCCGTTTGCCCAGACGCGAAAGGAAGGGGCCGGGACCAAAGAACCGAGTCTCGAAAAGGGGGCCGTAACGTTCGGCTGCCCCCCCCGACGCCGAAGCCGCCCGCGCATGCCCGAGAGCTGTGGAGTGAAGCGCTCTTCGAAAGGGATGGTGTCCTGGTCTGAGGTGGCCAAGCGCCTCGCCACCGCACGCAACTATTGGGTCGTAACCTCGAGAATGGGCGGCGGGGCGCACGCATCTCCGGTGTGGGGTCTGTGGCTCGACGGACGCTTCTGGTTCTCGACCGACCCAACTTCGGTCAAGGGGCGAGACATCGCCACCAACCCAAGAATCGCTATCCACCTGGAGAGCGGCGACGAGGCCGTGATAGTGGGAGGCACCGCCGAAAGGTTGGCGCCGGACCACCCCGCTCTCTCGAGATTCGTCGAGCTGTACGAGGAGAAGTATGGCTTCCATCCGGACGTCAGCAGGCCCTCATTCGGAATCTACAGAGCAGAGCCAAGAGCAGCCTACGCTTAGTTCGAGAAGAACTTCGCGGAGAGCGCCACCCGCTGGTTCCTCTGATTCTCCCGCTCGCATTCTTAATTAGGCGAGGTGCAGAAATCAATCGGACGCCGTTGCCCTACGTTCTGCCCGATTCATTCCGCACCTCCGACAAGTTCGCTCTGGTCCTAGCCTTCGGCGAACTCTCCGTCCTCGAGGCCTGCTCGTTGCTCGACGGCCTCAGGAGTGTCGAGGTTCCGTGCGATAGGGTAGCGGTCGTCGACATGGAGAAGGCGTCAGCTCACCTGATTCCGCGTCTGGCGGGCATTCACAAGGCCGCCCCACTCATCGAGGAATTCAAGGGGGACGAAGACCGCGTCACGACCCTCGCTGAACGAATTGGAGACGAGCTTGAGGCGGTGCGGCGCCTAGCCCTCAGCGCGTACGACGTCCCTGAGGAGGACTACGAGGCGCTGGTTAGGGCGCTCCTCGATTCAATCAGGGAGGCTGGCTTCAGGAAGATAAGACTCCTGAGGCCGAAGCGAAACGAGCTGCTGGCAGAGGAGGTCCTGGCGCGGAACGCTCTGGACATCATATCGTTCCCCTACGGCCGCGGCTACGGCCTCGGTCCAACTGCCTGGGTGCCAGACGTCGCCTCCATAAGGCGCAGGGCGCTCGCGAAGCCTGCCCCTCGGTCTGAGATCTCCCTGTCGCCGAGGCTGGCCCAACTTCTTGTCAACCTGTCCGGCCTCTCAGCGGGCCAACTGATGGTAGATCCCTTCTGCGGTTCGGGGACAATCCTCGCAGAGGGGCTCGCGAAGTCACTTGACTGCTTCGGCGTGGATTCAAGCCAGGGCCGCCTACGCGACGCTAGGAAGAACCTCGACTGGGCAAGGCGCAACGGCGCCAAGGGCAGGTTCAGGCTGGAGCTCGGCGATGCGAGGGAGATTCAGGACACACTTCGAATTGAGGCCGACGGAGTTGTGACAGAGCCGGTTCTGCTCCCGAAGATTGACTACAGGCCAAGCACGGCCGTGGCTGGCGAAATGGTGGAGCGGGCCGGCAACACCTACGGCTCCGCACTCGCCTCCATGTCCAGAGTCCTGAAGCCAGGGGGAAGAATAGTGGTAGTCGTGCCGGTCATCACCACGACGCAGGACGAAGAGGTGACCCTGACCCTCGAAGGCGGAAGGCTGGGGCTGAGGGAGTACCAGCCGGGACCAATCAGATTCCGCTATCCCATCAGGCTCTCCTTTGAGAGCACAAGATGGATCGGACGCGCGGTCTACGTCTTTGAGTCGCGGGGCTAACGCCTGCTTCGCGCCAGAGACGCCTTCCTGAAGACCCCCGACATCAGTAGCAACTGCCTGTCGGTCAGTGCCGAGGAGGACGCGATGCGCTTCGCGACCTCGCGCATGTTCTTCACCTTGTGCGCCGGGAGCCCGGCCGAAAGGGCGAGCTCGTGGAAACTGGATGCAAACAGCTCCCTGGCCGATTTGCTCTGCGTTTCCCTTCTTCTTGCCTTTACACCCGAAACCAGGTACAGCATCACGGCCACGGCGTGCCCCACGTTGAGGGTCCTGTAGCCTGTCCCGGTGCTTATCACGGTGGTAACGTCGCACATGCCAATCTCCTCGTTGGTCAATCCCGTGGTGTCCCTTCCGAAGACCAGCGCGGCCGTGCGGGCAGCGCCCACGAGCTCGCCCACCCGCTCAGGTCTGACGGCTCTCCTGACCACATTGGATCCTTTGACGGCCCTGACGGCGGTGGTGGCCACCAGAAGCTGGTTCTCCCTCCTGAGCCTGCCGAAGGTCACCTTCCTCGCGCCCTCCAAGACGTCCGAGGCGTGAGCCGCATAGACCGCCGCCACGGACATGTCCACCTTGGGGTTCACCAGGTACAGCCTTCTCACCCCGAAGTTCTTCACGAGCCTGGCCACGTGGCCGACGTTCACTGGATACTGCGGTTCGACCAGTGCGACTGATAGTCCCTTCGGAATCACGCCCTCAACGACCCCCCTGGCTCGATAAATCCCCTCGCATCAGAGGCTGCTGGCCAACGCGAGGGCCTCTTCAGGGGACAGGGAGTTCACTCTCTTCGTGCCGAGGTCCTCCGGAGACCGGCCCCCCAGCTCGGCCACGGCTGCGCTCACCTGGCGCCTTCGCAGCGAGAACAGTCTCTTGACCGCCGCTATCTCGTCAGGTCGGAGTCTCCTCCTCGGGCGCCACGCCACGATGACCGAGTTCACCCTTGGCTGCGGCGAAAACGAGTCACGAGGCACACGGCCCAGTTGGGAGATTTCGGAAGAAACCTGCGCGATCACCGAGATGGCCCTGTAGTCCCGCTCGCCCGGACGCGCGGCGACCTTCCGAACGAAATCTTCTTGCAGAATCACGACCGCCCTGCCGTAGCGCCGCTGGCTTATCCACTCGACAAAGGAAGAGGACCTCGAGTACGGGAGACTGGCCACCAGCACGTCGAAATTCGGTCTTCTCTCGAAGGCATCTCCCAGGCGCAGCCTCACCCTCCGACCGCCGACCGCCTCCTTCGTCATCCGGAGGTTCTCCTCGTCAATCTCGTAGCCTTCCAGCGATGAAGCGACTCTGGCGAGCTCTCTCGTCACCGCTCCTCGTCCGGTTCCTATCTCGAGCACCCTCTCGCCCGTTCGTATGCCAGCGAGAGAGACCAGCTTCGCTATCACGGACTGGTCTACCAGGTAGTGCTGGCCTAGGCTACGGTGCGTCATCGCTTTATGAAGAGGTTGATCCTGGAATCGCCGGCCAGCTCTTCCACAATCCGCTTCGCGATCAGCTTGGCCGGGTCCCTCAGTCCGACCCTGTGCTGAAGGTCGTCGAAGCTCACGAACGGCTGCTTCTCCCTCAGGTCCAGAATCTCACGCATGAACGTCTTGCCTATCCCTGGAATTAGCTCGAGGCCGTGGAGCCGGGGCGTCAGAGGCTGCAGCTCGTTGAAGTACGCAACGTACTTCTGCTCGTTTGCCTTCACGAGGCTCTCCACCACTCCGGGAAGCGATGCGGTCGACTCGGGCGTCAGCTCCTCGAAGGCGAGTTTCCCCAGAACGCTCTCTATCTTCTCCCTGCCCTCCTTGCCTATCTTCACCTTCTCGCCGATGTCGAGGTCCGCGTTCTCGACTGCCAGCAGCTCCAAGAGCGTGAGCCTCTCTTCCCCTATGGCCTGCACTATCGGCCCTTCCCTCCCCTTGATCACGGTGGACTTCCCCCTCGGCATGAAATCAAGAACGTAGGCGAATTCTTCATACCTCTTCTCTGCCGTCAGCGTCTTCGTAGCACCGACTTCGCTCAATTCAGACCGTCTAGTGGGGCGTGAGCTCCTCTTGTCGCGTAGGCGCCTGTCGGTGCATAGACTGTGCCCTTCTGGCTTCGACGACCATCTTCTTATTTAATTGTTAGCGCTCGCTACTTCGGATGAAGAATCTTCAGTATCTTGTCCAAGGTTTCCGAGGGTAGGAGCTTCCGCCAGCCCGACGTGAAGGTCCGGAGCTCCTCGACGGATTTCGGCATTATGTTGACGACCTCCACCGCCTCCTCCTCGGTGAGCCCGCAGTCAGACTCGAGCTGCTTTCTCATCTTCTTCGCCGTGTCCGGCTGCGTCCTCGAGAACTTCGACGCGTAGTCGAGCGTCCTCTTCTGAATCTGGTCGGCCTTCTCCACGTCCAGCTTCTGGAGGATTTGGCCTGCCTCCGGGATGGAGAGCACCTTCTTCTCCGGCTTCTCCGACATCAGCTCCCCCCCAGGGGCACCAGGTGCTCCTTCCGCGCGATCACGGTCTTGGTCTTCCCGCCGACTGGGACCGCCACGGTGATGGTTCGCCTTCCCACTTCCTTGACCGTTCCGACCAGTCCGTTGAACCTCCTGTGTGGCATGCCCTTCACCTGCGACGGGTCTATCTTCACAACCACCCTGTCGTCCACCGAGTACTCCCTGAGAATGCTGCTGAGTCCCCGCTTCTCCCTGGTCTTCAGCAGCGACCTAGTTCTTCGCCTGTATCCGTGAGACTTCGCCAAATCCGAATTTCCCCGTTTCCCTTACTCCGCAGATGTCGAAGGTGCGACATCTGACCTCAGTTTTTAAGACTTCCGACACTGAAGGCGAGACGAGCTCTCCGCTGACGAACCTCTTCACCGGAAGCCCGCCGTCCAGCTCCGCGTCTATGGTGATCTCCCTGCCCCTGGCCCTCGCGACGACCCTGTAGACGCGCCTCGAAACGGGTTTCTCGTTGGGCCTGTTGAACACCACCTCCGCGTTCCGGAGCGCTTTCGTCAGTTCCCTCAGCTCGGTCGCAGCCACCTTGGTCGAGGATTTGGCAGTGATGAGGGTGCGAAACCTGAATCGAGGTAGCGTGACTGGCCTGGACGGGAGCATTCGACCGCCGGACACCTTCACGACGTGTCTTCCTGCCTTGACGATGAAGGACTTCGGCAGGCTACGGCTCCTCGGGTTCTTCAGCTCGGCGACGAAGGGCCTGCCGGGCGCGGCCACCCTGCTGTCCTCGTCCTCGCTGCCAATCCAAGAGAACCTTGACTCCTCCGCTTCGGTTTCGGCCATCAGCCTTCGGCCGACCGCGAGCTCGACACTCGCCGACCTCTTGAACCCCGTCATCTTGCAGGCATCGCAGCCCCTGCCCGAGCACTTCGCGCACCTCGCCCTGCGCTGAGCGATCCCCCGGGGCTTGGTGTACCTTCCGTAGAAGAACAGCGACCTCGAATGAATCGTCACCTTGGCATTCGCGACGTCGAGGGTAGCCATCAGGTCTGGGTTCATCTTGTCCTGTCCCTTCCTGAGCTCTCGCTCGATGCCCGCCGCCATCATCTTTGACAGCTCGGTCTTGATCGTCTGCCTCCCCTTCAGCTTGAGAGCCGACCTGATTTCGTCCTCCCTCTCCTGCACACCCTCAGGCATCGAAAGTCCGATGCCGAAGGTCTTGAATTCGTACGCGGCCGCTTCGGCGACGACCTTCTTGACCAGTTCGTCGACGCGGCCCATCAGTCCTCCGCAGATGAAGCACTCGTCGAACCCGACGGCAACGAAGTCCGATTGGTTCCCGTCCTGGCGTTCGAGGCATCTCTGGCAGAGGTGGCAGCGCTGCACCGCTTCCGCCAAGCTACTCCCCACCCATCCTGCGCATCATCTGCCTGAACTCGCGACCCTTGCTGGACTTCACCATCGACTTCATCTGCTTGTACCTCGAGAGGAGCTCCCTTACGTCCTTCTCCGTCCTTCCGGAACCGCGTGCTATCCTCTTGATTTTCGACGCGTTGATGCTCTCAGGCTCCGCGCGCTCCTGGACCGTCATCGACTGGATTATCGACTTGTAGACGCCGAACCTCCCCTCGGCCTTGTCGAGCTCCTGGGTGTTCACCTGGCCGGCCAGGCCGGGCAGGTGGTCGATGACCTTCTTCAGGGAGCCGAACTTCTTCATCTGGTCGAACTGTGCGAGTAGGTCGTTCATCGTCAGCTTGCCCGACATCATCCTCTGGACGGCCTTCTCGTCGACCTGCACCTCGGCCTGCTGGACCATGTCCAGCAGCGACTTCAGGTCGCCCATGCCGAGCAGCCGGCCGACGAACCTGGTCGGGACGAACTCCTCCAGGTCGTCTATCCTCTCGCCGGTACCGATGAAGAAGATTCTGGCGCCGGTCGCGGCCGAGGCGGCGAGCGCCCCGCCTCCCTTCGCAGCGCCGTCCAGCTTCGTGACTACGATTCCACCCACCGGCGAGGCCTTGTGGAAGGCCTGCGCCTGGCTGTAGCACTGCTGGCCGATGGTCCCATCGATGACCAGGATGTTGTAGTCGGGCTTCACTCCCTGGACGATGTCCTTCATCTCCGCCAGGAGCCCGGACTCCTCCTTGTGCCTGCCCGCGGTGTCCACTATGATCATGTTCTTGGAGCCCTCGAAGTGCTTCCTCCCCTCCTTCGCAATCTTCACGGAGTCCTTCTCCCTCTCGTTGCTGAACACTTCCACTCCGGAGGGTTCGCAGAGAGTCCGGAGCTGAGTCACGGCTCCGGGCCTGAAGGTGTCGGCGGCCACGACTCCCACCCTGAAGCCCCTCTTGGTGAAGAGGCGCGCGAGCTTGGCCGTCGTGGTGGTCTTGCCCGACCCCTGCACCCCGAGCATCACGAGCACGTTCGTCTTCACCTTGTCGAGCTGGGGGCCTCCCTCTCCTCCCAGCAGCCGCGACAGCTCCTCGTACAGGATGGAGACCATCTGGTCCTTCCTCGTCACCCCGCCCGCGGGCTTCTCGCTGAGCGCCCTGGTCTGGACCCGCTCCGTCACCTCGAGGGCCATCTTCACGTTGACGTCGCCCTGAATCAGGGACCTCTGCAGGTCTCGGACGAACTCCTTGATTGCCGCCTCGTCAACCACGTTGCCCCGGATTAGCTTGGCGAGCGCGTCCCGGAGTCCGTCTCTCAGCGAATCCAGCAACCAGGGCTGACCTTCTCGCGCTCGCTAAAAAGATTAAGACAAATCGCGGCGGTCTTCCCGCCGACATGAAGGTCGCGACGCTCTACTCCGGAGGCAAGGACTCCACCTACGCCGCTTACCTGGCGTCAAAGCGAGACGAGCTCGCCTGCCTCATCACAGTCTTCCCGGAATCCGACGAGTCGTACATGTTCCACTTCCCCAACCTCAGGTGGACCGCCCTCCAGGCAGAGGCGGCGGGCGTGCCCCAATGGGTGGGAAGGACAGCGGGGGTGAAGGAAGAGGAGCTGTCGGACCTCGAGGCGGTCATGAGGTCGGCGAAGGAGAGGTTCGCCCTCGAGGGAGTCTACACAGGCGCGCTGGCCAGCGTCTACCAGAAGAGCCGCGTCGAGAAGATCTGCTCTGGGCTCAGGCTCGAGTGCGTCTCGCCTTTCTGGGGAGCCGATCCAGAGCAGCACCTGAGGTCCTTGCTTCGCGAAGGCTTCGTGGCTCAGGTCGTCAGCGTCTCGGCCCTGGGGCTGGACGAGAGCTGGCTCGGCAGGACCCTCGACGAGAAGGCGGTCGACGAGCTGGTCGCGCTGGGGGCGAAGTACAGATTCCACATCGGGCTCGAGGGAGGAGAGGGCGAGACCTTCGTACTGGACTGCCCTCTGTTCTCGAAGAGGATCGAAGTGGTCTCGAGTCAGAAGCACTGGCGAGGCGATTCGGGCTACCTCGAGATCAAGGAGGCCCGAGCCGTGCCGAAGCTCACCCGGACGGGTTGGGCGGCCTAGTACCCAGAACCAGGCTCACGGAGATCGTGTGGCCTCCCCTTATGACTTGGAGAACTATCGTCTGACCAGGCACCGTGTATTCCTGCAGGTATGACGACAGGGCGTCGGTGTTCAGAATCTTGGTGCCGTTGATTCCGACTATGATGTCGCCACCCACGAGGTACTCCGACCCCTGGACCGTGGCGGTGTGGTCGCCAGCGCGCAGGCCAGCCTTCGCCGCCGGCCCGCCGGCGGTGACGTTCTCCACCAGAGCGCCGTAGGTGACGTTGGTCCCCTCCAGCTGGGCCAGCTGGTAGCTCATGTCGACGCTCGAGATCCCCAGGTAGGAGTGGCCCGTGTAACTCCCGGTCGAAACGAGGGAAGGCAGCTCCTTCAGTATCGTGTCGGAGGGAATGGCGAAGCCCACGCCCTGGGAGCTCTCCACCGTAGCGGTGGTTATGCCGACCACGGTGCCATTGCCGCTCAGAAGCGGGCCGCCTGAGTTACCCGGGTTTATCGGCGCGCTGAACTGGATGACGTTCGCGATCGCGTAGGGCCCGGCGAGCGACTCCGTCAGCGTCCTTCCGAGCTGGCTCACTATCCCGAAGGTCATTGAACCCGACAGGCCGAACGGGTTGCCTATCGCCACGACCGGCTGCCCCACCTGAAGCAGCGACGAGCTCGTGATTTGGAGGGGGTGGAACTCTGACGCTGGAGCGCTGACGCTGACCACGGCCAGGTCGCTGTAGCCGTCGGTGCCTATCACCTTGGTCGGATAGGCGTTGCCGTCCTGAAACGTGGTCGTGATGTCGGTGTCGTTCTGGACGACGTGGAAGTTGGTGATGACGTAATTCGTGCCCTGATAGGCGTAGACGAAACCGGAGCCGAGCACGGGCGAGCTCCCGGTGGAGCTCGACTGGACGCCCTCGATGGTCACAACGCTGCCGGAATCCTGGGCGTAGATTGCCACTGGGTCGAGCCCGAGGAAGTTGGCGCTTCCGGAGTCCTGGGTGCCGACGGTCTGCGTCACGGTCGTCGTGCTGACCTGAACGGTCGTGGAGGTCCCCTGGTGGGGAACGGACATGATAGAAACCGAGGAGTAGGTGATGAGGGCCGCGAGAACAACCGCCACCGCGAGCAGAGCCCAGTATCCCTTGGAGACGGCACGCCTGACCTTCATCGCTGACTACGTGATGCGTCTGGCGTGGGTCACACAAAAACCTATATTTTGAAACGACGGCGAGATTCCCGCTCTAGATGACGGGATTCGGAAGAGCCGTCTGAGATTAGCGATGAAGAGACCAAACCACAGATAGAGCGCGGTTCTGTCAGGTCATCGGTCGAGTCCGACTTCCTGGCTTCGAGGCATCGACTCTGAGGATTACCGACTCCCCTTCGTGTTCCGGGTTCCCCTTCACTGCTTCACCTGCCCCGCCTTTTGACTGGGCGAACCTCACCCAGCCCCTGCGGGAGATGTTGAGGACGGCGACAAGGTCGCGGTCTCTCCATTCCCTGCAGACATCGCACCACAGCTGGCGATAGTGTTCGCTATCACTTGGGAACGCCGATTGGAGTCTCTCCCCGCATTTCGGACAATCCATCGTGGTGCCTCTCGTCTGACCTGTGGTGAGTGTAATCACGGGCACGCCTTCCCATGCAGCCTTGTACTCTACCATTTGCCTCAAATCATCGAACTGCCACGCATTCATCTTTCCTCTGAATTGCCGTCCCTGCCCGTTGCCTTTTCTGTAGAGCCTTCTGATTCCCTCGATTTCTTCGAAAACTATCACTTGTCTTTTGACCTTGGCATTTTGAACGATGTCTTTGCTGACCCGATGAAGAATCTGTCTAACTCGCTCGACCCTTCTCTTCCCGTACTTCAGCGAGACCCGTTTGTTGATTCTCGCATCATTTCTCCGTAGTGATTTGAGAACGCTTCGGGTATTCTCGGTAATCTCCACCACCTTGGAGAGGTCATAATAGGTCACCTGCTTTGCATTCCCGACGGTAACATTCTTGAGGTTCCTGTCGACGCCTACCGCGTTTGTAAGGTCTTCCGCCTTCATCCCGTGGACCTCCTTCGAAATGGAGAGTGACAGAGATCCTTCAGTTAAGCTAAATGAGCGAACTGTGAGCGCTGGGTCAGACAAGACTTCGAGTGTATGGGCGTTCAGGCGAATGAATTCCTTGACGCGCTTCCCAGCGGGAATCACCAGGTGGTCATTCACGATTTTGAAGCCATAACATGAGACTAACACATGGCGTGACACGAAGGGGTCCTTAGTTATACGACCTCGTCTAGCCGACTTCTTTCGTGATGAAAGGATTCCAGCCGCCCTGGAGATGGCGGACAACTTGTAGCAACTCGGAACTTCATAGCCTCGGAGCTCATTATAGGTAAGGAGAGAAAGGCGCTTGAGAGTCGAGACATCGTCGCGAAGTCCAATTCTGATACAGTGGTTGGTCATCTCGCGGAAGCTTTCCATAAGGTGGAGAACGAAACGACTCGGTTGGTAGCTCTGCGTAACTGACTTCCTTGCCAGCACGGCGAAGGAGTCGAACTAACTATTTAACAGCCAACAGCATAAGACTCGCAAACTCGGGCCTAGCTTCCGCCCTTCACCCGCATGATCTTGTTCTTACCCATCATCGACCAGTACTCTACCTCGGTCCCTGGTCCTATCGGCGCACCGAGCTCTGCCATCTCCTCAGCAGTCGGCTTGGGCGTCTCGAAGACTTCGAAGGTCGCGAGGTCCATCACTTGGACCGAGTTGTCCATCACGGATGTCACCTGCCCGGACCGTTTGTCGATCATGGGAATGTCCACCCTCGATTCCGCCTGGGAGACGTAGCTCTTCTTCGATCCGGTAAACAGTGATATCGCGACGAGCCTGACCTTTGCGCTGCCGTGCTTCCCAGGTTTGAAGTGGTCACGGCTAACCACCTTGCAGGGCTCGCCGTCTATGATGATGTAGCTGCCCTCTTTGACGCTGCCTAGGTCTGCCGGTCTGCTCAAGAGAAGCCGCCCCGTGCTTCCCGATGCAAACTAAATAAATGTCTCACTCGCCAACCCGGAACGCACGGAAAAGTCAATGAATTCGAGCGAACCTTCGAGGCGCCTCGGGCGCGCCACCATCCGCTGAATGGCCGATGATGTCTCTACTTGTCTGAACCCTCCTACGTCCTCGACTCCACCGCCTTCTACGCGGGGATACCATACCAGGGGAGCGGCCGCTACTACACCACGTACCTGGTGCTGGAGGAGGTCAAGCACCACAGCGTCGGGTCTTCGCTGATACACACGCGGGTCCAGGTGACCGAACCATCGCAGGAGTCCCTGAACAAAGTGAAGTCGACGGCGACCAAGACGGGCGACATCGGCGCTCTCTCACAGACGGACATCTCCCTTCTGGGGCTGGCCCTCGACCTGTCCCGGCAGGACGGCGGCGTTCGGCTGATCTCGGACGATTTCGCTGTGAGGAACGTGGCCGAGGTGCTCTCGATTCCGCTCGCGGAGACCTCGATGAAGGGCGGGGAATGGAAGAACCTGGCCTGGAAGCTCTTCTGCAAGGGATGCGGCAAGCAGTACACCAACCCGAAGCTCGTCGAGTGCCCGGTCTGCGGGACCCGCCTCGTCCGAAAAGCCATCACTATGTGAAAGCAATACTCCCGAGGTAAGCCACGCTTTACTAACTTGGTAGCGAAATACTACTAAGCTTATATATCCATGATTACATATGTTATATTCGAACCAAGTTGAAACCAATTAGAACGTCCGCCCTGCAGGTTTCCGGCAGGTGCCCGAACTGCGGCAAGAGGACCCTCGTCGAGGACTCGACCTCGGGCGAGCTGTCCTGCAGCAACTGCGGTTACGTCGTCAGCGAGAAGAGCGTGGACCAGGGACCGGAGTGGCGCAGCTTCTCCGAGGACTCGGCCGACCGCATCAGGACCGGCGCGCCGATAACGATAACGCGCAAGGACATGGGGCTCTCGACCGTCATAGGCAGCTCGAACTCGGACGCTTCAGGCAGGTCGTTGGCCGCTCCCATGAGGAGCACCATCGACAGGCTGCGGAAGTGGGACAGCCGCGCCCCGGCTCACGGCTCGAGCGAGAGGAACCTCGCGCAGGCCATGGTCGAGCTCGAGAAGATGGGCGACAAGCTGGTCATCTCTCAGGCAATCAAGGAGAGGGCGGCATACATCTACAGGAAGGCGCTCGAAAGGGGGCTGCTCAGGGGCAGGTCGATCACCGGAATAGCCGCGGCCGCTCTCTACGCCGCCTTCAGGGACACCGAGACGCCCAGGACCATAAGAGACGTGGCGGCGGTCAGCAACCTCACGAGGAAGGCCATCGCGCGTGACTACAGAATACTGGTCAAGGAGATGGACCTCAGCATGCCGGTGGCAGACGCGGCCAAGAACGTCCACAGGATTGGCTCCAAGGTGGGCATGTCCGAGAGGACGATCAGGCGAGCCATCGACATAGTGAGGATGACAGAGGAGAGAGAGATTTCGGCGGGCAAGGCCCCAATGGGCTTGGCTGCGAGCTCGCTCTACCTGGCGGGCCTACTCGAAGGAGAGGTCAAGACCCAGAAGGAGATCGCACAGGCGGCCAGCGTCACCGAGGTCACGGTAAGGAACAGGTACAAGGGGCTCAGGGCGGACCTGGGGAAGGAGCTCGGTCTCGACGAGAACGCCCCAGAGATAGCCGCAGCCTAGCCTACTCGATCAGCCTCTTCAGCATCAGAGCGGCGCATGCAATGAAGAAGACGGTGGCAATTAACAGGGCCGCCATATCCATCGGCAACCCCGAGTAGTCGCCGGTCAGCAGCATCGACCTCATGGCGTCGACGACGTAGCTAAGGGGGTTGTAGGCGGAGACGACTTGAAGCCACTTGGGCATTAGCGAGACTGGGTATATCGCGTTGCTCCCGAAGAAGAGGGGAATCGTTATCGCCTGTCCTATCCCCATCATCCTGTCTCTCGTCTTCAGGAACGAGGCCAGGGTCATCGAGAGGCTCGCGAAGCACATCGCGAAGAGCACGACCACGATGAAGACCCCTAGGACGTCGAGGGGGTCAAACCGGAGGTTGACTCCGATGATCAGGGCGAGAGCGAATATCATTATGCCCTGGAAGATGCCCCTGACGCCGGCGGAGAGCGCCTTGCCGACCACGACGGAGAGTCGTGGCGAGGGCGTGGAGAGCATCTTCGTGAGCAGACCCACGTCTCTCTCCCAGACGATGGTAATCCCGTAGAAGATCGCGACGAAGAGTACCGACTGGGCAAGGACGCCGGGCGCGATGTACTGCATGTAGCTGTACCCCCCGGGAGCCAGACCCCTTATCGCGTTGAAGACCTCGCCGAATATCAGCAGCCACAGGGCAGGCTGCACGCACCTCATCCAAAGCTCTGTAGAGTCGTGGCGAATCTTCCTGGCTTCCATCTCGGCGATGGTCATGGCACTGGAAGCCACCCGTTCGACGTTGTTCATCTGGCGTGCCTCGCTATGCTGCGCCTGGAGGAGCGTGCCTCTCGGAACCCGACGTCCTTGTGGAGAGGTGCCTTGGCATACTTCATGAATACGTCGTCTAGGGTCGGCCTGCTCAAGGAGACGGACTCGACGACGAAGCCCCTGTCTTCGAGGTAGTCCGTTAAGCGGGGGATGGCCCTCTCGCCGTCAACAGTCAGAACCTTGAGGACCCCGTCTTCCAAGCTGACCACGGAACCGAGTGCGGTCGGCAGCTCTGCGCCTCCGCTTCCGCTCACCTTCACGGTCAACACGTCTCCTCCGACCGACTTCTTGAGCTCTCCCGGGGCGCCGACGATTGCAAACTTCCCGAGGTTCATTATTGCGAGCCTGTGGCACAGTTCGTCCGCCTCGCTCATGTCGTGCGTCGTCACGAATATGGTCGTCCCGAACTCTCTGTTGAGTTCCTTGATCTGGTCAATGACCTGCCTCCTCGAGTAAGGGTCCAGTCCGATGCTCGGCTCGTCCAAGAAGAGCAACCTCGGGCGGTTGACCAAGGCCTGCGCGATCTCCAGGCGCCTCATCATCCCTCCAGAGTAGTGCTTTACGAGGTCGTTGGCCCTGTCTGCGAGCCCGAAGTACTCAAGGGCCCCCTGTATCCGCTCCTTCCGCTGTTGGTGGTCGACAAAGAAGAGCTTGGCAAAGATGAGCAGGTTCTCGTAGCCGGTGAGGTCGCCGTCAACGGAAATCGCCTGCGGCACGAAGCCAAGCAGCTGCCTCACCTCCTGAGGGGAGCGGAGGGCGTCCACTCCGAAGACCTTGATCTCACCGGCGGTGGGCTTCGCCAGTGTCGTGATCATCTTGATCGTGGTCGTCTTTCCCGCGCCGTTCGGTCCGAGCAGGCCGAAGATCTCGCCTTCGTCCACCGAGAAGCTGATGTCGTCTACGGCCTTCGTCCCGTCCGAGTAGACTTTGGTCAGCGAGCTGGCTTCTATGGCCTTCATTGCCTGTTCGGGAGGTCATCGCGCAGGCCGAATTTAAAGAGAATAGCGGGCAACCGACTTGCTGGATGTTAAGATGGACCGGGGGGGAATTGAACCCCCGACCTTCCGCGTGCGAGGCGGACGTTCGTACCGCTGAACTACCGGCCCCATTGCCGTTCCGAGCTCTGGTGTATTTAACGGAGTCATAGGAGGTTCCAACGCTTAACTACGCTGGACGGAACTCGACGTCGTGGCCACCGACAGACGCTTCACGAGGTTCTCCAGAACAAGCGCACCTCCTAGGATAAGCGAGATACCTGACGGAGGATTCTGTATCTCTGCCTTTGTTGTCTTGAACAAGAAAGGAAAACCCAACGAAGTCCTCCTGGGGAAGTTGGACACAAAGGCGGACTGGGAGCACGTCGGCGGCTTGGGCAGGGAAAGGGCGGAGACCAACAGCAAGGGTTGGATGCTTCCTGGCTGCCAGCTGCTGTACGGCGAATCACCTCAGGATGCTGCCGCGCGGATTCTCGCCGAAATGCTCGGGATGCCTGACCAGAAGCTGGAGGGACCGGCGGTCTTCTCCGAGGTCTACGGGCCGGCGAGCCACTGGGACCTCGAATTCATCTTCACTGGCGAGAGGGACGGAGCAAAGCCCCACCCCGCCTGGAGGGAACTCAGGTTCCTGGACACCACCAAGCTCCAGCAGGCCGACTTTGCCAGGTCGCACGAGGACATACTTGCTCACGTCGGCAAGTGGAAGGGCTAACGCGCGAGACTGGGCAATTTCGGCGGAACCCTTTTGAGATAACGGGATTCGGTCGACCAGCGGAAATTGGACCACCTCGACCTCGACGACAGGCTCTTCTGGCTCGCGAGCGAGGACGAGATCAAGAAGGGAGAGACGACCGACGAGTATTTCCTCCACACGAAGGAGGTGCTCCGCAGGAACCTCGTCAACTCCAGGGTCGTCATGGAGGTGTACGCCCGGGATGTGCCCTATCCCCAGAACTGGGGCGTAGTCACCGGAATCTACGAGGTGGCGAAGCTGCTCGAGGGGCTGCCCGTCAACGCCTGGGCGTTCGACGAGGGGGCGGTCTTCGTGGCCGACGCCTCGACCGCGCTCTATGAGCCTCTGATGGTTATCGAAGGGAAGTACTCGGACTTCGCAGAGTACGAGACGGCTCTGCTGGGGCTCCTCACGTCGTCCACGAGCGTGTCGACCCGGGCCGCGAGGTTCAGGATCGCAGCGGGGAAGAAGCTGCTCTTCAGCTTCGGCACGCGAAGGGTTCACCCAGCCCTCGCTCCTCTGATCGAAAGAGCCTGCTACATCGCCGGGTTCGACGGCGTCTCGAACGTATTGGGCGCGAAGCTGCTGAGGATCATAGGCTCGGGCACGATGCCGCACGCACTCATTCAGATTCTCGGAGACCAAGAGCGAGCATGGAAGATGTTCGACAAGACGATTCCGCGTGGCGTGAAGAGAATCGCGCTGGTCGACACGTTCTGGGATGAGAAGACCGAGGCCGTGAGGGCGCTGCAGGTGCTGGGACCGAGGCTCTGGGGCGTCCGCCTCGACACCCCGGCTTCGCGAAGGGGAGACTTTCGGAAGATAATCGAGGAGACGCGCTGGGAGCTAGACATACGCGGAGGAGGGAGTGTGAAGCTGATTGCGTCGGGCAGGCTCGATGAAGACACGGTCTCCAAGCTGGGCGATGTCGTCGACGGCTTCGGGGTCGGCACGGCGGTGGCATACCCGCCCGTCATAGACCTCAGCGCGAAGATAGTGGAGGTGACCACCCGCGGAAGAAGGGAATTCCGCGCGAAGAGGGGCGGGCTGGGCGGAAGGAAGGCAGTATACAGGACCCACGGTTTCAGAGACCGGGTGGCTCTCGAGGGCTCTCCCAAGCGGCCGGGCTCCGTGGTGATGCTGAAGCCTCTGCTGGCGAACGGAAAGATCGTGAGAAGGTACGAGGGTATCGACGCCCTCAGGTCGAGAGTCGCGAGGGACCTCCGAGAGCTCGCGCGGTCTCAGCCATCGATTTCAAGCAGGTGACCGAATGCCCAAGGCAGCATTGGTCGTAGTCGATCTCCAGAACGACTTTTGCCCGGGCGGAGCGCTGGCCGTGGGGGGCGGAGACTCGGTAGTTCCCGGCCTCAACAAGGCGATTTCCGCCTTCCGGGCGTCCGGGCTCCCGTTGGTTTTCACCAGAGACTGGCATCCGAGGAATCACTGTTCGTTCAAGGAACAGGGGGGAGTCTGGCCGAAGCACTGCATCGCGCGAACGCCGGGAGCCAGATTCCACCCGAGACTGAAGGTTCCCAAGGGCTCGATCATAGTGAGCAAGGGAACAAAGCCCAACCTCGAGGCCTACTCCGGCTTCCAGGGTACCAATCTAGACAGGCGGCTGAAGAGGCTCGGGGTGGACGAGCTCTTCGTCGGGGGCCTCGCAACGGACTACTGCGTCAAGCAGACGGCGCTCGACGCACTGGAAGCAGGCTTCGATGTGCACGTCATGAAGGACTGTATCAAGGGAGTCAATCTAAGGAAGGGCGACTCTGCGGCCGCCCTTCGACTGCTCGTCAGGCGGGGAGCGAAGCTCACGGATTCCTCAATCGCCATCAAGAAGAGTCGACGCGCAGCATAGGGTCATCATCCTGACCTTGACGGCCAGTCCAGATCGCCCGTCGTAGCACGCTGCGCGTCAGACGTGAAAATAGCCCGCTCTCGTTATTTATTCGTTGTCGAACTGGCGTTCCCGAGTCACGCTTTTTAGTGGGAGGGTCGGTAAATCGGAGTCCCTTGGCCGAGGAGAACGATTTCGCCAGCTGGTACGACGCGGTAGCCGAGGACCCAGAGTACTACACCAACACGGAAGAGGGGCAGAAGGAGCTGGCCGAGATGATAAGGAAGGAGTCGGAAAGGCTCCTCGAGCAGATTGGCAAGACGGTCAAGAGAACCAAGGAGATTATCTGGCTCTCTCGTTTCTGCAACGCCTGCGAGTACTTCAGAGGCGGACCCCGCATGCGGTGCGAGCGCTGGGACGTCAGGATAGTCAAACCGTTCTACGGTAGGCCGATATGGACGAGGGTGCCTTCCAAGACGACGAGAGACGAGAAGGAGCTCGCCGTCGAAGGGATCAACTGGGACCTGAAGTGGCGGGAGATCTCCGACAAGGTCGTGGAGCAGGCAATCAATCACGTGAATGGCGGTTTTCCCTACTACTGCTACAAGGGAAAGTAGAGCCTGGTCTCTCCAGCGGCCGCTCCGCGGTCCGGAGGCTCAGAGCGCCCTGGCTTCGGCGCCCGTCCTCGTCGTCAGCAGCGTCGAGGAGACGGCCAGCATCCACACGAGCACCAGTCCGATGAAGACGCGTTCGACGAGCCCGCTGACGTGCGAGAAGGCCCTCGGGGCGATTCCTGGCCCCAGGAAGAGGGCGGCCAGGGACACGAACCCGAGGACGGCAATGACGGATGCGTATCTCCCTACGTGCGCAAGCGACTGGTCGTTGCCGAAGGATCGTGACAGCGCCAGTTCGCCGAAGACTCCACCCAGGAACGCGATTACTGCCACCACGAGATGGATGGTTCCGTGGACCGTCGGTGTTCCGCTCACGTCGGTCGGGAAGGCGGCCAGGACCATCGAACCCACAGCCCACACTCCGATGAGGAAGTAGCCACGCCTGTATTCTGGCAGAGGCCTGACGGCTCTGGAGAGACCCAACAAGAAGAGGAGAGACAGGACCCCTCGATTGATGAAATTGATCGCCATGATGTACCCGTACGGGCCCACAGCCAAGTCGCTCTCGGCCTGACTCAGCGGACTGTAGTGGGGCGGAAGCGACTGGACGAGGGCGTCCAGCGCGGCATAGAGAACGATGCCAACGATTGCCGCGAGGAGCAGGCTGCTCGCGCGCGAAGTAGAACTCAACCTCTGATTTTCGGGGTTTTCGAGTCACATTGATAAGACAATCTGTCTGTCCACAAGTGAGCTGGAGGAGCGGTGGCGTGATTACTGGCGTGGGCTCCGTGGCCGTCCTGGTCAAGGACGTGCGCAAGTCAGCCGAGTGGTACCACGACAAGCTCGGCTTCGACATAGTCGGAATCGAAGGACACACAGTCTTCGTGAAACCGAAGGGGTCAGACTCGCTCATTCATCTGTGTGGGAAGTGCGATGCCTGGGAAGACGACCGTCCGGGGGGAAGGACAGGGATCTGGCTCCGGTGCGGAAAAATCACAGTGCGGCGGGACAAGAAGACAGGAATCGTCACTCCGGCGAGCAGACCCGAAGACGTCGAAAGGACCTATCGGAAGTTGAAGCGAAAGGGCGTTGAATTCCTCGAGGAGCTCACGACGACCAGCTGGGGCAAGTACGCGGTCCTGAAAGACCCAGACGGCAACCTCTTCGAGATTTCATGAAGACCGTCCAGACCCCCGACCTTACTTAGTAGCGCCCACCAGACCACTGGAATTAATAAGACCTGGCGCCACTTGATTTCGCGTCAAGTTTGAAACCGACCGTCGACGGCGAGTCCGTTCCAATGAGCGAAAGGGACATGGGCGTCCTCAGAGTGCTCGAGGAGGAGGAACTGGCCAACTTTTCGTTCGAGGGCCTGAAGCGAAGGGTGGGGACGCACCCTGAGACTCTTTCACGCGTGTTGAGTCGGCTGGAGGACCAGAACATCGTCGAGAGGGCGGAAGATGGCTACCGCGTCACGACGGCGGGCCGGGATCAGCTGCAGGTCCACCCGGCCGCGGCGTCCGCCGAGCGACTCACCCTCCTGAAGACGATGCTTCCACCGAACGGCAACCTGCAGACGGTCTTCGCCAACCTCCGCGGAAGGTGGTTCGGCAACCTGAGGTGGCTCGGCAACTCGCGGGGCGGAAGCGAGGTCGTGATGAAGTGGGTCACCGACGACGGCAAGGTGCAACTGGACGCGAGGTTCACGCCAGGCGAACTCACCATAGAGGCGAGGCTGCTCCACGGAAGGGAGCTCGCCAGCGCTGTGAGGTCGGCCTACCAGTTGCTTGCTCACATATCCCGGGCATACGCACGCCCCGCAAGCAGGGTCCTGCTCTTCGAGGCATCGCCCGCCCGTTTCACGCCGAACTAGCGTGACGGACTGGACAACCCACCCAGTCAACAAGTACGGGCACAAGCAACCTCCGGACGATTCGTATGCAAACAAACAGTTCCGAATTTTTGCAGAGGTTTTCGGGCGCTATAGAGGACGTAGCTAGAAGCGCCTCCCCTTCGGTCGTCAGCGTCGGCGTTGACGGAAGGTCAGGCACCGGAGTCGTGGTCGACGGTGAGGGACACATCCTTACCGCGGGTCACGTGGTCAGCAGGCTGGAGCAGACGGAGGTCGGCACCAGCGACGGGAAGAAGCTGGTGGCCCAGGTCGTCGGAAGGAACCCCTACGCGGACCTCGCACTGCTGAAGGTGGAAGACGCCAAGCTGGAGCCGATGGAGCTCGGGGATTCGAGCGGTCTGAGGGTCGGGCAGTTCGTGATGGCCCTCGCAAACCCGTTCTCGAGCGCCGTCAGCGTCACCTCGGGCATAGTGACCGGGGTCAACAGGCCAATCGGGGGCTGGTGGAGGTTCTCCCTTCAGAACGCGATCGTGACCGACGCGAGGCTCAATCCAGGTTATTCGGGCGGCCCGCTGGTCGACGCGAGCGGCAGGATGGTGGGAATGAACGTGGCCTACGTGAGCAACAGGGGGATCGCCGTGCCGGCGAACACCATCAAGAAATCGATTGAGAAGATGGCAAAGGGCGAGAACGTCAAGCGCGCGTACCTGGGAGTCGTGACGAACACGATCGAGCTGCCCGACGAGGTGGCAGCGAGGTCTGACGTGAACCAAGAATCGGCGCTGATGGTCTTCTCCGTCGAACCGGAGAGCGCGGCGAAGAGGGCCGGCATCAGACTCGGCGACGTCCTCCTCAAGCTGGGAGACAGCCCGCTCACGAGCGTCGAGGACCTCACGGGCGCCCTCGCCGAGGAGGCCATAGGCAGGAAGACCAGCCTCCTGGTCATGCGGGGAGAGGAGCTGAGGGAGCTCAGCGTGACTCCGGTCGCGAAGTGAGGCGTGGCACACGAGCTTTCCAGGATTCCCGGAACCCAATCCTCCGTCTCCTGTTCCGATTGAACCGCTCCGCCCGAGACCCGCGCGAAGACCTCCCTTCGGCTGATTCTGCCCCTCTTCAGGGATACGCCTCGGTTCCCAGTCGAAAGAGCGGAATCCGCCCTCGACGCCACGGGAGCAGTTATTAGTCGAGGCTCTTCCCTCTGGACGAAAGTAGATGACCTCCGCGTGCATGCTGATCCGGACCGAGGCGGGGAAATTCGCGAAGGTCGCTGACAACCTAGACCAGATACTCGAGGTGAAGAGGGCCTTCCCGGTCATAGGGCGGTTCGACGTCGTGGTGGACCTTGAGGCGGCCGACGCCAAGGTCCTGGCGAAGATCGTCATGAAGGTCAACAGGCTCGCAGGGGTGGTCTACACGGAGACGCTGCCAGAAGTGGAGGGCTAGAGATTGAACCTGAACGCCTGCCTCCTGATCAAGACGAAGCCGAACATGACTCATGAGGTCCTGACCGACATGAGGAGGGTTAAGGGCGTAAGGAAAGCGTACGTGGTCTACGGCAGGTTCGACGCTGTGGCATTCATTGAAGGGCCCGACTACCCGGCTCTGAGGGAGCTGACGGCCAAGGTCAACGCGATCGACGGTGTTAGAAGCACCGAGACCCTCGCG
>DASPPF010000088.1:0-11651 GCA_035625575.1 Nitrososphaerales archaeon
AGCCGGGGTGGATCCCGCAGTCCAGCATCACCTTGCTCTCGGCGGTCTCCACCAGGAGGCACGACCTGCCCACTTCCTGAAACGCGCCGAGGGTCTTGATCGTGACGTGCTCCGTCGACGTGAGCCTCGGGCGGAATATCGACTCTCCCAGGTCCCTGTAGAACCTCTCCCTGGCGTCGCTCTCGGCCTTCATGGTGAAGTAGACGTTCTGGATTGCGGTCGACTGGATGTGGGGGGCCTTCCTGACCCTGACCTTCCAGCCCGTCTGGTCCATGGCGTTGCCGAGGTCGAAACCGGCCTCCTGCGAGAGGAGCTTCGGCTTGCCCGCCTCCACGATGATCTCGCCGAGCGCGTCGTCGAAGAAGTACCCGTTCGCCCCGGCCTCGGCGGGGATGAGCTGCTCCAGAATCTTGCGGGCCTCGTTCTCCGGCTTGCGTATCGACTTCTCGGTCCTGGTCACCACGCGCTTCTTCAGCGAGTTGACTATGTCCGAGATCACGTAGCTGTTCTTGTGGAGGAACGCGGGGTTCCTGGTGTAGAGGGCGAGCCTCGGCCCCTCGTACTCTATCCTGGTTATCTGAGCGTCCGCTGGGATATTGTTCAGTATCGTACTCATCATGCTTACTCCGTTCGTTTTCTGTTCCAAGCTCTAATTGCGACTCGTAAACTGGGCGAGAAGCTTGTCCTTCTCCTGTTCGGTGAGCTCCCTGAACCCGCTCCTGTCCAGGATTGCCACGTCGAAGTGGTCACCGGTGAAGACGTTTCTCCTCATGGCGGAGATGATGGCCTTGGCCGCAAGAGGATAGGCCTTCGCTGCCGGCATGCCCTCACTGAACTCCTCTTCCAGAACGCCGTAGGCCACCGGCGAGCCGCTTCCCGTCGCCACCATCTTCTCCTTGTTCATCGACCCGAAGAAGTCCACGTTGTAGAGCGCGCCGCCCGACTGGTCGACCCCGCCCACGATGACGTCGGCGAGGTAGGGGTACAGCCTTGAAGAGAAGAGCACGTTGGAAACTATCTGAGCCGCCGACTTTACCGGAAGCTGCCTTCCTTTCTCGATTCTGTAGATGTTTGTGTAGTACTTCAGGATGTCAACGAGGTTCTGCAGGTCCGCGACGCCGCCGGAGATGGTCATGGCGATGTTGTCGTCGATTTTGAGCAGCTTCTTGGCCCTCTTGTGTGCGATGAAGCCGCCCGCGGTCACCCTCGTGTCCGTTGCCAAGACGACCCCGTCGCTGCACACCAGCCCCACGGTCGTGGTGCCGTGGTACACGGCTGCGCCCAGAGGCCTTCCACTCATTCCATTGGATTCTCTTGACATCGGAAAAAACATGCCTCCCTTGAAGAGACAGTCTTCTGTCTCTCCTGTATCTTATTTAATCTTTCGACGCTGGAAAACCCGCCGGACCACTTTCGTGATATGGGATTTCGCCGCTCGAACCCGACCTCCAGTCCAGGAGATCCGCAGAGCCATCCTCCATTCCGGTCTCCTCGCGGCACCGGGCGGCCTGAAACTCCTCTTCCTCTACGGGGTTGCGGGCCCGGGCTCCGCAATCGGGGAGGAACGCGACTCCGGCCGGCCCGGGTCGAAGGCTCTCGGAGTGACTCGGGCAGCGACGCAACCGCGGCATCCGGCTCTCCCACTGGAAGGAGTCCGAGGGAACCGCAACGAGCTTAAATCATCTGGGAAGTCGTCAGCCCACGTGGCTCCCACGTCTCACCTGATGGAGCTGCCGACCAAGGTCCTGATCGGAGACGGAGTGCTTTCGCAGCTGGGAGAGTTCATCGAGGAGTCAGCGAGGGGAGGGAAGATTGTGATCGCCTCCGGCTCGAACGTCCAGAGCAGGGTGCGGGACAAGGTGGACGACGCCCTCGGCGATAGAGGTTTCTGGGTGGACGTCACCGCCGCAGACCTCGAGAACGTCGAGAAGGTGATTGCGAGTTCCTCGGACTCACACTGCATCATTGGCATCGGGGGCGGGAAGAGCGTCGACGTGGGGAAGCTCGCCGCCTTCCGGAAGGGGCTCCCCTTCTACTCCGTTCCGACGAGCGCTTCCCACGACGGGATCTCTTCGCCCTTCGCTTCTCTCAAGGGTCTCGACAGGCCCTACTCGGTCAAGGCCAAGCCGCCGCTGGGAATCCTCGCTGACGTCGACATCATCTCGAAGGCGCCGAGGAGGCTGCTCTCCGCCGGCTGCGGGGACCTGGTGTCGAAGCTGACGGCGGTAAAGGACTGGCAGCTCGCCCACAGGGTCAACGGTGAGTACTACGGCAGCTACGCCGCAAGCCTGGCCCTGATGAGCGCCGACGTCGTGATAGAGGGGTCGCGGAGGATCGGCAAGTTCACGAAGGAGGGCGTGAGAGACCTGGTGGAAGGCCTGATCAGCACCGGTGTAGCGGCGGGAATAGCGGGCAGCTCGAGACCATGCAGCGGCTCCGAGCACCTCTTCAGCCACTACCTCGACATCGTCGCGCCAGGTGTGGGACTTCACGGCGAGAAGTGCGGCCTCGGCACAATCATGATGGCGAAGCTCCAAGGAGGCGACTGGAGGCTGGTGCGCTCGGCGCTGAAGAACGTCCAGGCTCCCACGACTGCCATGGAGCTCGGAGTCGAGGACGACAAGGTCGTGGAGGCCCTGATGAGGGCCAGCTCCATCAGGCCGGAACGCTACACCATTCTCTCGCGCTACAAGCTCAGCAAGAAGAGAGCCACGGAACTGGCCGAGTCTACGGGCGCGATCTAGCTCTTCTTCGCTGCCGGTGCCTGCCGCTTCCTTTTTGGCGCAGGCGCGGCCTTCTCTTCGGGCGCAGCGGCCTTCGCCTCCTCCTTCGCGGCGGCGGGCCTCGCTTCCTCCTTCTTCTCCTCCGCCTTCTTGTTCACGAACTTCTCAGTGAATGTGAGGTCTTTGATGGTTGGGAGGAACTTGAAGACGTCCGTGGAGACGCCTCTCTTTATTATCTGGAGCCCCTCGAGCAGGAAGAGTTCTTCGGGTATCTCGACCTGCAGGGCGTTCCCGACTAGTTCGTAGTTGACCTTGCTTCCCTCTCCGCCGAACCTCCTGTTGATGAGCGCCCTCAGCTTGTCCGTTTCCGTCTCCACCTTCTTGACGATCTCGACATCGTAGAGTATGTTCTTTCCAGCCAGCCTGTGGTTGAAGTCCACCTGAGCCCTCCCAGAACCCACGAACCTGACAACCCCCACCCTGTTGTCGACCTCCACCGAGTCGCCGACCGTCATCTCCCCCGCCTTCTCCCCGAACTTCCTGAGTGGAATCATCCTAGTCTGCGTGGGGTCTCTCGGCCCGAAGGCCTTCTCCGGAGCCAGCTCTACTTCCTTCTTCTGACCCACCTCCATCTTCCCGATTTCTTCGTCCAGTCCCGAGAGGACCCAGCCCTCCCCGACGGCGATGAGCCGCGGCTCGTACTTCCTCGTCGCGTCGTAGATGTTGAGCTTCTTGGCCTGGTCCTCCAGGGTGGTCTCTATCGCCTCTCCGGTGTCCTTGACCTTGGCGGTGTAGTTCGCGAATACCAGCGAGCCCTTCTCCAGCGTCATGAACTTTCAGCAGACCTTCTCTTTGGGTTTATAGCCTTTCATCGCTTCTGAAACTTGGCGAGCGTCTCGGCGACGGCGGTGAGCGTCCTCGTCACGTACTCCTCCCTGATCTGCCCCATGCAGCCTATCCTGAACACCTTCCCGGCAGAGGCGCCGAAGCCACCGGCAATCACCACCCCTCTGTCATGCGCCATCGACTTCCTGAACTGCGCGTCGTCCAGGCCCGGCGGATAGTAGGTCGCAACCACGGTCTTGGACCTCACTTCCCTGGCGGCGACCGCCTTCAGCCCTATCTTCGCGAGGCCGTCGTAGAGCGAAGCCGACATCCTGTCGTGCCTTTCGACCCGTTTCGACAGTCCCTCCTCGAGAAGCTCGTTCAGCGCCTCGTCGAGGGCATACATGAGGGGCAGCGCCGGCGTGAAGGGGGTCTCCCCTCTCGCTCCGTACTCGAGGTAGCGGGCTATGTCGAAGTACCTCGTCTTGGGGGGCGAGGCCTTCAGGTAGTCCGTGACCCGCTTGCTCACTGAGAGGAGCGCGAGTCCGGGCGGGGCCGCGATGCACTTCTGGCTGCCCGTGACGCACACATCTATTCCCCACTTGTCCACAGGGATGGCGTAGCCTCCCAGGCTCGAGATCGCATCTATCACGACGAAGGCATCGTGCTCCGCAGCAAGCCTCGACAGCTCTTGGACGTAGGGGATTGCGGCTCCCGTGCTCGTTTCGTTGTGGACTGCGAAGACCGCCTTGAACCTGCCCAGCTTCTTCATGGCATCCTCGAGGTCAGCCAGCGAGGGAACGGAGCCCTGTTCCGACTTCACCTGGACAGCATTGCCGCCGGCGAGCTCGACTGTCTCCGCGAGCCTAGCGCTGAACTCGCCGAAGACCGGCACGACGGCGGTGTCACCCGGCCTGATCAGGTTCCAGACGGCAGCCTCGACGCCTCCGGTGCCCGAGGACGAGAATATCACGGAGCCCTGCTCGGTCTGGAAGAGCCGCCCGGTCTTGCTCAAGATCCCCTTGTAGAGCTCCCTGAACGAGTCGCCCCTGTGGTTGATTACGGGCCTCAGCATGGCCTTCATCACCCTGTCGGAGACGTTCGTGGGACCAGGGAGCATGATCAGCTGCTGCTTTTCACTCACTCTTCCCACCCAGGTCCTTCCTTCTGAGCGCCCTCACTCTCTCGACCCCTCCGAACTTGATGACCAGCCTCGCCACCTGCGGCGGCACCAGGTGCTGCCAGTCCTTTCGCTCGAGAATCCTGTCGCGCACGTTGGTGGCGGAGTACCGCTTCCTGTCCAGGAAGGGTACCGACTTCACCTCTATCCCCTCTTCCTTGAAGAGCAGGAACGTCAGGGCGTCGTTCGTGAAGACGACGTCGAACGTAGGGACCATCGACTCCACCGAGGAGACCCACACAGAATGGGATTCGGAGTCCGCTATCGGGATGGCCATCCACTTCGAAGGATTGACGCCGCTGCCGTCCAGGGCGCTCTTTATCATCGAGATCCTCTCGCCGGCGGTGAACGGATTGTCCCTCTCGTGGCTCTTCTCCGCGCTGCCGACGACCACGTAGAGATAGTCTACCCGCCTCAGCGCGAACTTCACTGCAGCGAGGTGGCCGAGGTGGAATGGCTGGAAGCGGCCAACAAGGAGCCCGACACGCATGGCGCTTCTGTTTCGGCCGACCCTTCGTGCCGTATTTAAGAGAATGGGGCTATTTCTTATCCGCCAACCCGAATCGGACTCTGCCGTGGAATCCGTCGAGGTCGACGGCTCCTTCGGGGAGGGGGGCGGCCAGATACTCAGGACGGCTGCTGCCTTCTCCGTAGCTCTCAGAAGACCCATCCACGTCACGAAGATCAGGGCTGGAAGGGAGGTCCCCGGCCTGCGCCAGCAGCACGTCTCGGCGCTCGAGATTCTGAGGGCCGTCTCCGGAGGCAGGCTTGAAGGCTGCAGCGTCGGGTCTTCGGAGATTTCCTTCTATCCGGGGACGGCAGCGAAAGGTTCCCTGTTCTTCGACCTCAGGACGGCGGCGAGCATCACGCTAGTGCTCCAGGCAGTGGTCCCGGCCGTCGCCCTCTCCGAGGGTGAGCTTTCGCTGGAGCTCGTGGGTGGGACGGACGTCCCCTGGAGCCCCACGTTCGACTACGTCGCCGAAGTACTCCGCCCTGCGTTCTCGATGACCGGGATCGGGTTCAGAGCAGAAGCCCTCTCGCGGGGATACTACCCGAGAGGCGGGGGCAGAGTCATAGCCTCGATTGAGAAGAGTGGTCGCCCGAAGGAGCTCTTGATGGTCGACCCGCCGACGGCGGCGGTTGCCTCCATGGTCAGCAGGTGCGGTACCCTGCCGGATCACGTCGCGATGAGGCAGATGGAGTCGGCCCGAAGGGTCCTCGTGTCCAAGGGAATACCGGTGACGGGCGCGGCCTTCAGCAAGGAGCGGTCGGAGTCCCCGGGATCGTCGATACTGGTCTGGGAGGCGAGCACTGGGAGGACAATCGGGTCGGATTCCATCGGCGCGAGGGGGAAGAGCGCGGAGAGCGTGGGCGCGGAGGCCGCGGAACGGTTCGCGGGCATCGTCGCTTCGGGAGCGTGCGTCGACTCGAACCTGGCCGACATGCTCGCGCCCGTTCTATCGCTGGCTCGTCGCGAGTCCAGACTCAGGATACCCGGTCCCACCACTCATCTCGAAACCAGCCTGCACGTGGCGAAGCTCTTCACCTCGTGCAGCTACTCCATCGAATCGCGGGGAAGTTCATCGGTTCTCAGAATAGCACCAGCATCCAGCGGCTGAGACGGCGAGTGTTCGAATTCCTAGCACAACCTCTAAAAAGGCGCTCCATCGCGCTGGGCAGCTGAGATTTGTCCTACGAACAGTTCTTGCCCGGGGCCACCGCAGTCGGAATAGCTTACAGGGACGGTGTCATCTTGGGCGCTGAGAAGAGGATAACCATGGGGGGCTTCGTGAGGAGCAAGTCAGGGAAGAAGGTCTTCAAGCTCACGGACTCTGTGGGTGCGGTCTGCGCCGGGATGGTGGCGGACATGCAGAACCTCTCGAGGCAGGTCTCCGTGTATGCCAAGCTGAAGGAGCTCGAATCCAAGAAGCCGATGAGGCCGAATTCCGTGGCAAAGCTGATGTCGACGCTCATGTTCGAGAACAGGTTCGCCCCTCTGCTGACCCAGGTGATTCTGGGAGGCGTCGCCGACAAGCCCCTTGTCTACGTGCTGGATCCGCTCGGCAGCGTAATGCCCGACCAGTACGCGACTGTCGGGACGGGCGAGGAGATGGCGATAAGCGTCGTGGAAGCGAGCTACACGCCCACCTTGAGCCAGAGTGAGGCAAAGGACCTCCTCGTCGCTTCCATCAAGGCGGCCATATCCAGGGACGCGATGAGCGGGAACGGCATCGACGTGATGACCCTCGACCGCGCCGGCGTGAGAGAGGAATCCATCGTACTGTAGGAGGCCGAACCTGATCTTGTGGGCCTACAAGAACGTGAACGTCCACTGGCTAGGCCACGACTCGTTTGTTCTGCAGGGAACGAGAACAGTAATCATCGACCCGTTCAAGGCTGCGGGAAGCTACAAGGCCGACCTGCTTCTCATCTCTCACGAGCACTTCGACCACCTCAGCGAGGATGACATCAAGCGTTTCACGACCCCGGCAACGACGATAATCGCATCGAAGATCTGCGAGAGCGCCCTGAAGAAGTTCCCGAACGAGAAGAAGTTCGTGACTCCAGGGATGAAAGTCGAGGCGAAGGGCGTTATGGTGGAGACGGTTCCCGCCTACAACACGAACAAGTTCAGGGAACCCGGGAAGGTCTTCCATCCGAAGCAGGACGGCCGAGTGGGCTTCGTGGTCACCCTCGACAACGTCACGTTCTACCACGCAGGAGACAGCGACCTCATCCCCGAGATGAAAACCATAGACGTGGACGTGGCCTTCCTCCCGGTGTCGGGAACCTACGTGATGACCGCCGCGGAGGCTGCTGACGCGGCCAAGGCGATGAAGGTCAAGGTGGCGGTTCCAATGCACTACGGCAGCGGGGTAGTGGGAACCGTCAAAGATGCGGACGAATTCAAAAGACTTCTTGCTGGCAATCGGGAAGTCGTAATCTTGGGTAAGGAGTCGTAGACTTTTCTCGGAGTCATCTACCCGCCTTCCCCAGCTTACTTTGTACTTCACGGAGAAGTGCACGCTTGCGAATGATTCTGAACCCAATGAGCTTGGCAAACTTGAGGACGAGTTGTTGTCTGCCGATGCAGATGTTGTAGACATTCTGTCTTGTTGTAGTCCTTCGGCCGCGAATGACCTTCTGCCTGCCTGCTCTTGTATTCAGCTCCAAAGTCGTCTCGATTCTAAGAGATCTCAGCATCCTACGAACGACCCGGATTAGGCCAACATCCGAGTTCGTCAGGAAAACCCGGGGGTATACATGGCCATTTCTCCGCCGAACAGTGATGCATCCCTCAGCATCGTAGATTCCCTTGAGGAACCTAATCCGGAACCTCCAAACCAGCGTCCTCCGGGTACTCATCGCACTATTCAGCACTTCGAGCAGATGCTTACTCTGACTTTCGACGATGAATACCTGGTTTGTCTCCGACCAGTAAGGTCGGTAGACATTTTTCCGGCCCATGACGAGAGCCATGAGCTTGCCCGCCCTTTGAGCCAGTTCGAGGTCAGTCGAGCCATACGTAACTCTTCCAGAGTAGTAGGCGCCCCTCTTGACGACCTTCCGCCAACTCCCATCACCAATCACCAAACCGATCAATTCCACGAGGTTACCGTCGAAAAGCTTGATGACATTCAGCTTCCTAGCTGGATTCCTTACTCCGTTCACCCAAGAAAGAACTGTGTCGTATCTGATTGGGAGATGACCTGAATGCAACCGTTCGAAAATCTCAACTGCCCTCAGACCGTCATTCTTCATCCTGACGGCTTCTCGGAAGGCCTCGATTCTAACCTCGATGGGAAGCTCCGTAAGCTTTGGCAACGTGTACCGATGCCTGCAATCTCCGCTTCCCGGTTTCCCGACGGGTCCAAGCCGTCGGGCAGTCTTGTTTCCTAATCGGCTAGCTGACCAGGCGTCGAGCGATGGAATCACGAGAGAGGGAACGGGCCCGCCTGTTGGTATAACTCGGTCCCCACGCCACGCAATCGCGAGCGGAGGGTACAATGAAACTGATTACATCGAACACGCAGTGATGGCATTCGGTAAGGGTTTGTCTAACCTTCGACACACCTTAGAGATTCTAGAGAAAGAGTAGCCGCTATTCCGGTACGCTCTCCGAAGCCAGCTTACCGTTCTCCAGCTTGACGAAGAGGTACCTGTTATCAGCGAAGACCAGGGTGAGCTCGTTCTCCTTTTCCTCCACGGTCAGCAGAGCTTTGCCTACGATTCCGTCGAACTTGGCCATGTGAGCGTTTGGCACGACTGACGTCCGTATTTCTGTCTTCCCGCTCACTCGGAAAGGAAGGTCGTCAACTCGGTTGCCTTCTTCGTCCCCGTCTTCTCGACCGCCTGCCCGGTCGACTGCCTGATCAACTCCCTGATTACCTCGTCAACGCTCTTGCTTCGCTTCTGTGTCTTCAGCTGCTTGAGGACGCGATGCGTGTCGTCGTGGACCTTTACGCTCTTGACCACGCACCCACGATTCGGTGTTCATCTAATAAGGGTCTGTCACTGCGCCCGCGTGGCCACATGCCGGGGACTCGGGCGGAAGGGTGAGCGGTCAACTTCGGCGCCTCTACTGGGCGGTGCTCGCCCTGCTCAGCCTCTTCATCGGATACGAGGCGCTGACCAGGCAGGTCTACGGGGACAACTCGTTCTGGCTTGCAGTCGTCTTCTTCGGAATCGCGCTTCTCTCCTGCGTGAGGCTTGCGTCCGTCGGGCGCACCGAGACTCGTGGTCCGCAGTGCTGAGGACGCGTCTCGTGCCGCTCATTCTTTGCGCGCCTGGACATAGAACCGCGTCGTCGTGACCCCGAAGCTCCCGGTCCTGAGGATCTGCTTGTGCATTTCGAGAAGCCTCTCCCGGTAGGTCCGAACATCGAAGTCCGGGATTTCCCAGGGGATCGCCTTCAGATAGTACACCAGAGCTCCCACATCAAGGAACCTGGAACTCATCCGCTCCTCCCTCTTCTGGACTATCTTCATGCCAGCTGACTCGATCTCATCAACGGCTTCTGCGAGGTTCCAGGGCCGCTTCCCTTTCTCCGAGGCCCTCGTCTTCCCGAAGAATTCGTGCAGTTCTGGGTTGTTGCCATCCCCCACCTGCTGTGTTGCGAAGACTCCGCCTCGCCGGAGGACTCGCTCAACCTCGTTAGCCACGAACGACTCGTGGCGGTCCATCACGAAGTCGAATATCCCTCCCTTGAACGGAAGCGCTCCTCGCTGCGGCACCAGCCCGTTGTCGTCGCAGAACGTGAAGACGACATCGACCCCAATCGGGAGCAACCTGTCTCGAGCGACGTAGGAATTGGGAGCGTACCCTTCCGTAGCGCAGCACGTTCCTGGAAGTGGAGAGAGCGAGGAGAGGAACTCGCCGCCCCCGGTCCCTATGTCGAGCATCGACCGTGACCGTTGAACCATTCTCCTGGCCTCCCCCGCGAAGTCCCAGGAGGGTTTCCCTTCCACGTAGCGCCCGTCGATGTAGGAGAAATCCCAGCCCGAGAAGGGTCGCTTCTCCGCCTCTTCGATTAGCCGGTTGAAATCAACTGGCATGGGTTCTCGAGATTGACTCGGTATCGTCGCGAGTTCATCATCTGCCCGGGAGCTTACTCCGGGCTATGACTGGGACGGCGTTCACCTCATCGTCACGCCTTTCGCGCCGCAGCGTCATTTAGGTTTTTGTCCACCCTCTTGTCGGGCCTCTTCCGTGGGCTGGCTCGACGGGGTCAAGGTCATCGACGTCACCAGGCTGCTGCCTGGCGGGTTCTGCACGATGCTCCTTTCCGACATGGGGGCAGAGGTCTTCAAGGTGGAGCAGCCCGGCTTGGGGGATTACATGCGAGCGACGCCCCCAACCAAGGAGGGGCGCAGCCCGGTCAACGACACGGCCAACAGGAACAAGCTGAGCATCGGTATCGACCTAAAGCAGGAGGCGGGAAAGCAGGTCCTTCGGAAGCTTGTCAGGAAGTCAGACGTTTTCGTCGAAGGATTCAGGCCCGGAGCAATGAAGCGGCTTGGCTTCTCGTTCCCCGAAGTGAGAAGGATCAACCCCAGAATAGTCTACTGCTCGATCTCAGCCTTCGGGCAGAGGAGCAGGCACAGTTCGATGCCCGGGCACGACATCAACTTCCAGGCCATGGCGGGCTCTCTCGGATATTCGAAGAAGCCGGCGGTCCCGCTCGTGCAGATGGGAGACATGGTGTCAGGAATGTACGCCGCCCTTGCCGTGCTGGCGGCGCTGGTGCGACGGAAGGGCGCGGTCTACATCGACGTTCCCATCGTCCAGTCGCTCGAATCCTGGATGGTCATCCCCGCCGCTTCATACATTGCGACTGGGCGGGCTCCCAGCGAGGGGGACAGCTTGGTCTTCGGCTCGGACCCTTACTACAACGTCTTCGAGACCTCTGATGGGAAGTACGTGGCCGTTGCAGCCATCGAGGAACGCTTCTGGCACAACTTGGTCACAGAGCTCGGCATCCCCGAGATTGAAGAGAAACGGTTTGGGACTCCGGCCGAGAGGGCAGAGGTCACCCAGAAGCTGGGCAAGGCGTTCGCGACCAAGACGAGGGACGAGTGGGCCGACCTGCTGATGTGGAAGGAAACGTGCGCAACCCCTGTCCTCACGGTCGCAGAGGCGCTCCAGGGCGACTGGTCGAGGGCGAGTTCAGTGCTGATGCGAGCGAGGGGAAACGGGACTGTGCTGAACAATCCGTTCCGGACATCGGTTCCCACGCGGTCGGGCCCTTTCACGGCCGCACCGTCCCTCGGGGAGCACACCGACAGGGTGCTGAAGTCGCTGGGCTACACGAGTGCGGAGGTCGCGAGGCTCAGAAGGTCCGCGGCAGTCTCGTAGGGCCGCTAAGTCTTTAATCGCCTCTGGGCCGGCTGGCGCCCAATCATCATGAAAGCCGACGAGGTGCG
>DASPPF010000089.1:0-19383 GCA_035625575.1 Nitrososphaerales archaeon
AATCAGGCTTGCGCCAGCCACGCACGAAGGAGGAACCCATCCTAACCGCCGAGGGTAAACCATTAATCCTGCGTTTCCGCCCGTTTCCCTCGTTGACGCCGGGCGAGGGGCCCAAGAAGGCCCAGGACGAGGACGTGACCATAAAGGTCAACGGGAAGGCCTTCTCGCGCCTTTCCAACGCAAAGCGGACCGGGGAGACCCTCTCCGACGTCATCCTACGCCTCTCGGAGTCCACCCTCGAGGGCCTGCAGAGGAGAGGCGAGATGAACATCGTCACCTCGGACGGAAGGAACCTCGTGATCAGCGTCGACCAGGACAAGTGCCTCGGCGCCATGAGCTGCGTTACGATGGCCCCCACCGTCTTCGCGTATGACGATACCACCGCGGGACTATGGCGCAAGCAGGCCGTGCCGCTTGGTATGCGCGAGGTCGAGGAGGGTTCGGTCGACGGCGAGACGCTGAGGCTCGCGGCCGAGTCCTGCCCCTACAGGGCCATCAAGGTCACCGACGCCTCCACGGGCGAGGAAATCCTGTCGTAGTCCGGGGCCTACTTCTTCCGCTTCGCGACCGCCGCCAGCCTGTCCGCCAGCTCGCCTATCTCTCCGAGAAACGGCTCGACCTTCTTCGGGTCGGACTTGCTGAGCTCCTCGACGTAAGACGCGAAGCCGCTGACCTCCGCCAGAGTCCTCTTCAGCGTGCGGGGCCTCCTGTAGGCCGGCCCGAACGACCATTCCATCTCGTCCTGTGCTTCCCCTGTCAGCTCGTACTTCCCGTCGTCCAGCTTCTTGACGAGGCCCTCCTCCGTTAGCTGCTCCAGCACCGGGTAGATCGAGCCGGGAGACGGGCGCCACCAGCCCTGCGTCATGTTCTCGATCGCGTCCATCAGTTCGACACCGTTCTTCGGCGAGGCCGCGAGCAGGCGGACTATCAGCATCCGCAGTCCTCTCCTCCTGCGCGTAGCCCACCTGAACGGCCACAACCCGTTTCCTGACTTGTGGCGCCTCGTCGCCTCATTTAAGCGAATCGTTTTCTCGATATCGTTTTACCGATATGTGTAAATACGTCCGCCCCAAAGATCCCAACAAGGAGGGAAGACAAACGCAAAACGACAGACCAACGCATCACCACGGAGTCGGGTTGTTCGGATGGGCGATCTTTGCCCTCGCCGCCCTGCTCGTTATCGGCGTCCTCGTCACCCCATTTCTGTGGGGATACTACGGCATGATGCCGGCGGCCACGGCAGTGCACTATCCGTTCCCGTTCTTCGGCTGGTTCCTATTCCCCTTCGGATTCCTAGTCTTCATCTTCATCATTTTCTTCGCCGTCAGGTGGCTCGTGTTCCCATGGAGGGGCAGGGGCTACTACGGCGGAAGGTGGCAGAACTGGGGCAGTCCCGAAGAGATTCTCAGGCGGCGCTACGCCCGCGGGGAGATAACCAAGGACCAGTTCGATCAGATGATGCGCGACCTAGAACAGCACAGGTAGCGGAAGGAACGCGAGCCAGGGCGATGACCGGTCCCATTCTCTTAGCGTCCTCGACGCTTCTCCCTATATATCCGCCCTAGCGAGGCCCCGAGTCCAGGCATCATGATCATCGTCTTCGACGTCGAGGGAGTGCTCGTGGACGGCGAGTTCCTCCCAGAGCTGGCGAGGCTCGTCGGGAAGGAGGAGGAGGTGAGGCAGATCACGATGAAGGGAATCCGCGGCGAGATATCGTGGGAGCGCGGGCTGGCCCAGAGAATCGAACTCGTCAAGGGCGTGACGCACCAGCAGTGCATGCGCGTGGCGAACTCGCTGCCGATGATGAAGGGGGCCGTCGAGATGGCCGAGGGCCTCAAGAAGATGGGGTGCCTGATGGTCGGCGTCAGCGGCGGCTTCTCGCTTCTCACCAACAGGGTGAAGAGCGAGCTGGGCCTCGACCACGTCTTCTCCAACGAGCTCGTCTTCCACGACGGGAAGCTGGTCGGCTACGGGCTCCTCGTCAACGCCAACAAGGCTCAGATACTCAGGACGGCCTTCGGGGACATGTTCGGCGGGATGCGCAAGATGGCGGTCGTGGACGGGGCCAACGACGTGGACCTCTTCGACTTCGTGGACATGAAGGTCGCATTCAACGCCCAAGAGATCGTGAGAAAGAAGGCCGATGCAATGGTTGACGCGAAGAACCTGCGCCCTATCGTCGACCTGGCCAGGACGGAGCTGGGCCGGGAAGCCGCGGCGATGGTCTCGCGCGGAAGGGGACCAGTAACACCCAAGGACTGACCTCACGAGAGGCAGACGGCGGATAGGATGGCACCCTCCGAGCTACTGAGGCAGCTCGTCGACCCGTGGTACCAGTCGCTGGCCGACCCTGCCGCAGCTCAGGAGGCCACCCTCAGGGAGCTGCTGAACGGATACGCAAAGACGGAATACGGCAAGAAGAGGTCAGCTTCGTCCGTCCGCGACATCGCTGACTACGGGCGGTTCTTCCCAGTCGTGAGCTACGCGGGCCTCGCCCCGGAGATAGAAGAGCTCAAGCGCGGGAACTACTCATCGCTCCTCCCTGAGCCCGTGCGAAGCTGGGCGATGACGAGAGGCAGCACGGGCAGGGCGAAGCTCTTCCCGGCGACGGAGACCCACCTGTCGCAGGTGCTGACGGTGGGAGCCCGCGCACTGGTCAACTTCGTCCTGCGGACCGGCGACGAATCAATCCTCGACGGCGGCGTCCTGAACCTCAACTTCCCGTCGGAGGTAGCATCCTTCCAGGGCCCGTCGGGCGAGGAGAGGTACGGCTACAGCTCGGGCACCTACGCCAGGCTCAACCCGTCCCTGGGCCGGACAGCCCTAGTCCCGCGGCAGGAGGAAATCGATTCGCTGGGGGCAGGCATAACGAAGGGGGACTGGGAGCGGAGGTTCGACTTGGTGTACGAGAGGGCCCGCGGCTCGAACGTCGTCTGCACAATGGGCGTGACGCCCGTAATCCTCTCCTTCGCAAGATACCTCAAGAGGCGCAAGCGCGCGATGCCCAAGCAGCTCTGGAGGATGAAGGGCCTCTTCTGCACCAGCGTCGCGAAGATCCAGACGAGGTACGCTCCGCTGCTGAGGGCGCTCTACGGCGACGCCTCGGTCGTCGAGATGTACACCGCCACCGAAGGAATCTTCGCCCAGCAGCGCGACGAGCTGCCCTACGTCTCTCCGAACTACGACACGTACCTCTTCGAAGTCAAGAGTCGCGGTGGCACGAAGCTCCTCCACGAGATGAAGCCGAGGGAGTGGGGGCGCCTCGTCGTCTCCACCCCGGTCTTCCCCAGGTACGACATCGGCGACTACGTCGAGGCGCTGGGAAAGGGCTACTTCAGGGTCATAGGGCGCGCTAGGCTGACCACCGCTGTGGAGCACGCGCTCTACAATCTCTCGACTTTCAGGATGCCCTAGGGGGTCGGGCTCCGCCTTCTCGCGCTGAAACCGCCCAGGATGACGGCCAGTCCAAGCACGACCAAGATGAAGGGCCAGAAGGTCTGCCAACTGGACTCGATCACCGCGAGGCCGAGGAACATCAGGACCGCCCCTCCGATTATCACACCGGAGTAGGCCCTGCTCCCCTGGAGAGACCTCAGCAACCCGTCGGCCACGAGTATCGCGCCCAGACCAAAGAGGAAGTACGCCCCCAAATTGCTGGACGAGATGACCCCGGCCTGCTGCAGATAGACCGAGAGACCGAGCCAGATGAGGACCGCCCCACCGATGAGCGCTCCGCCCATTCCGCCCGCGCCCTTCTCCTGCTTCTCGCTCTTCTCGGCCTTCTCGTGTTTCTCGTTTTTCTCGTGCCGCTGGTGCCTCTCCGCCTTCCACTGGTCCCTCCACATCCTCCGCTGCTCGCGCCACGACAGCGGGGCCTGGGGCGCCTGCGCGGTCGAGGCGACCGGTGCGCCACACTTGCTGCAGAACGCCGAGCCTGGGACGATGGGACTGCCGCACTTGCTGCAGAAAGCATTCCCTGTAGACATTTGTTGTGTGATGCACGTCGATGTCATAAAAGAGTAGAGGCGATTTCCACCCATGACGAGCGCTCGCGCCTTCCCGCCTGGCCTCCGCCCGACCAGAGCCAGGAAAACCTGAGCATAATTCATTCTTCTGTTAAGCATTGTTGACTTTGCGTAATATTGGCTAAACCGTTCGGGTGATGCTCGATACGATATGGACAAGAAGTCCGAGATTTCGCTGAGCGAGTACAGGAAGCTAGCCCTGAGGTACAAGACTCTGGAGGCACAGCTCCGACAGACAGTCCCCAAGAGGGAGCACCACGAGACGGTCACCAAGCTCGAGAGGCAGGTCGACGGCCTGGAGAAGGAGCTGGACAGGGCCAAGGCCGACCTCCAGAAGTACAGCACCTTCGGCAAGCAGATTGGCGGAATTTCGGATTCGGTAATCACGCAGGGGAAGGCGACCGCGGCACTCAACAGGTCAATCGAGAGCCTCTCATTCAGGATCTCGCAGGGGTCGGTGCCGGCGTCTGTCCACGCCCAGGCCCTGGCGAGGGTCAGGGAGCTCGAGGAGCAGAGCAGGGGAATGGTTTCCAAGGCCGAGTACGAGTCGGTCAGCATGAGGTGCGAGGACCTGAGGAAGCAGGTCGACACGATGGTCTCCGGAGGGGAGTACGCGATGCTCAAGCAGAGGTGCGAGGAACTGTCCAGGCAGATGGGCCTGATGGTTCCAGGGTCGGAGTACGCTGCCCTGAAGCAGAGGTACGAGGACATCGAGAACGCCATGTCCTCCATGGTGCCGAGGGCCCAGCTAGAGTCGAGCGAGGCGAGGGTCAAGGAGCTCGAGGCTAGGCTCGCGGAGCACGTCCCGCAGGCGGTTTACGACGAGTTGGTCGGAAAGGTGGTGGCGCTGGCAGAAGAGGTGACCGGCGGCTCTCGGACCGCAGAGGAGCCTGCGCCTCAGACCGAGACCATCGAAGAGGTTCCTGACAGTGCCATCGAGCCCTTCAGCGACATCCAAGAGCCCACGGGCCCTGACTTCTCCGAGCCCACGCCGCCCTTCGAGTCGGCAGAGACGGACTCGTTTGAGAGCCAGACGCCCTCGGAGATCAGCGAAGTCCAAGCCCAGCTGGCGGAGATAAGCTCGACGCAGAACGAAGCAGACGCCTTCACCGAGCCCGAGGCTCAGGAGGAGACGCCTGCCCCGCAGCAGGTCGTCCAGTCCGACTCAGAGACGTTCTAGGCTCGCTCTGGCTCGCAGGGGGCCAGAGTAGGTTCCTGCAAGAATCATAGGCGACGCCCTGAATCCTTCAAGTTATTCGTCCCCAGCCTTACGGGCCATTCGACAGTCTCGGCAAACCTCCGCGAAAGGCCTCTACGCTTATCTCGCCCATGCTGGGCGGGAGGGAATCCAACGACCTCCTATGGAAGTCATCTCCTACGACCTGAACTTTGACGTGAACTTCGCGGCCGCAGCCGTGGAGGGGGTCGCGGCAATCCAGCTCGTGAACGCCGATGACCCGCTCCTCCTGGACGCGGTGGACATGGAGGTCAGCGCAGTCAAGGTGAACGGAGAGCCCTGGCGGTCGAGGTTCGACTCCAAGAACGGCAAGCTGAGGATACCAGGGGTGCCCAAGGGCCGCTCGACCGTCGAGGTGCACTACTCGAAGCGGGTCGCCGACGGCACGATCTTCGGCCTCTACAAGTCGAAGTACAACGGCGACTACATGCTCGTCACGGACCTCGAGCCGGCGGAGGCTCGGACGGTCTTCCCGTGCAAGGACGACCCCTCCTACAAGGCCGTCTTCAACCTGACCGTGGTTACGCAGAAGGGTCTCAAGGTCATCGCGAACTCGGTCGCGAAATCGGTCCGGCCCGCGGCCGACGGCAGGGAGGTGCACGTATTCGACCCGTCTCCAAGGATGTCCACCTACCTCTTCTTCGTTGGCATCGGCGACTTCGAGGAATCCGGCGTTTCCGCGGGGAAGACCAGGATCATATCGGCGTCGAGGCCAGGAACATCGAAGGACGCGCCGTTCATCCTCGGCATCTCGGCGACCGTCCTCAGGGAGTACGAGAGGTACTTCGGAATCCCGTACCCGCTCCCGAAGCTTCACCTCGTCGGCCTCCCAGAGTACCACACGGGCGCAATGGAGAACTGGGGAGCCATAACGTCGAGGGAGGCCTACGTCGTCATCGAGAAGGGAGCGAGCCTCTTCGACGTCAGGCACGCGGCCTACGTGATGACCCACGAGATCGCCCACATGTGGTTCGGCGACCTCGTCACGATGAAGTGGTGGGACGACCTCTGGCTCAACGAGAGCTTCGCGGCCTTCATGGAGCACAAGATGCTGAACAGGGTCCGCCCCGAGTGGGACGTCTGGCGCGACTTCCTCAGCTCGGAGAACTTCCCGTCCATGAACGCCGACGCACTCTCCAACACCCATCCCATCCAGGTGCGCGTCGACACCGTCAACGAGATACAGCAGGTCTTCGACGCGATCAGCTACGGGAAGGGAGCCTCGATCCTGAGGATGGTAGAGGCCTACGTCGGAGAGGCGGCGTTCAGGCGCGGCGTGAGCGCTTACCTTCGTAAGTTCCGATACTCCAACGCAAGGGGCGAGGATCTCTGGAGGTCCATAGCCAGGGCGTCGGGAAAGCCGGTCAGCGTGGTGATGGGTGCCTGGGTAAGGAAGAAGGGCTTCCCAGTCGTCAGGGTGAGCAGAAGGAACGGGACGACGCGGCTGTCCCAGAGCCGCTTCCTCGCGAACGGAAGGGAGTCGAAGGGGACGTGGCCCATACCGCTGACTTACCGCTCCGACGGCAGGGACGGTTCGGTGCTCTTCCACCGCCGGGCCATGACCCTCAACGGAGTGAAAGGGAGTGGCCTTCTGGTGAACCCTGACAGGACGGGCTTCTACGCCGTGCTGTACGACGACGAGGGATACAACGTACTCGCGAGGCGCTTCCACAATCTGCATCCGCACGACAAGGCCGGGATACTGTCGGACCTCTGGCTCTTCATTCAGGCGCGGAAGGTCAAGCCCGAGACCTACTTCAGGTTCCTTTCTCTCTGCGGCCGCTTCCCCGAGGGTCTCGTCATCGAGACCGCCACCAGCCAGCTCGTCAACCTGAGGGCCATAGCCGACGAGGCTCCGGCGGTCAAGAAAGCCTACGAGAACTTCTACCTGCCGATGGCCGCGGCAATAGGGCTGGAACCGAAGAAAGGGGAGGACCCCAACCTCGGCACTGCCAGGGAGGCCCTGATGAGCCAGGTCGTGCTGGTCAACAGGGAGTTCGCCGAGAGGCTGTCGAGGAGGTTCGCCGAGTTCGATTCTGTCGAGCCCGACCTCAGGCAGGCGGTCGCGACCGCGTACGCGGTGGTCAACGGGAGTTCCGCGTACGAGCCGATGGTGGCCCTCCTGAAGACAGCGAGCGAGGTTGACAGGGCGAAGCTGTACGCCGCGCTCACGTCCTCCAGCGAACCGTCCGTGGTGGAGAGGACCCTCGACCTCTCGATAGGCGGCGAAGTGAGCCGCTCGGATTCGGGGTACACAATCGTCGGCGCGGCGAACAACCCGTACGCGAGGCAGGTCACCTGGGACTGGATAGCCCGGCGCTACGACGAGGTGAAGGGGATCTACGGAGGGGCGCAGCAGTTCTACCTGTACCTAGACAGGGCCATCCCGAGGTGCGGCATCGGAAGGATGGAAGAAGTCAGGGGCTTCCTGTCTGGGCACCGGTTCGAGCAGGGCAGGCTGACCTTCCAGAGGACACTCGAAAGGCTCGAAATTCACTCGAGGCTCAGAGACTCCCTGATGTCCGCCTGACGGGCCGTTCTCACGGTTAGCATTAATTCCAGGGCCGACGAACTCGGGTGCGTTGACGGAAGACGACGCTTCCTATCGCAGGAGCGTGAGGAACACGATGATCGTGATAGCGGCGATGGTCGCCGTCCTGGCCGCCGCACTGGTGATTCCTCCTCTGGTGAGTCCGCTCCACGAGCAGTTCGACAGCACCTCCTCCGTCGTCTCGCCCTACGGCGTCAGCCTCACCCTCAGGCTGAACGGCACGCAGGTCGTCTCCGGCCGGGGAGAGTCGCTCACGGCTTGGCTCAACAGCACCTCGAGCGAGGTGGCAAACATCACGGCCGCTGCCGGCTGGCCCCTGGGGCCCCGGGGACTCTGGACGAGGGCGTGCACGGACGGGTGGCCGCTCGGCGTCGGTCTCATCGCAGGGTACTACACGACGGACAACTACTCTCTCGGCTCGCTGCTGCCCTTGCCCGCGCCCATCACGAACTGTCCGTTGATACCAGGCGCTCCTGGCTTCTTCCTCATGCAACTGAGAGGGTCCACGGCCATAGTGGAGGTCGGCGGGGAGCTCAGCGAGTGGAACCTCACCTCGGTCCTCGGCATAGGCGGCTCTCAGCTCAGCCCCCAGCGGGGCGGGGTCTACACCGCGATCGCAGTCGACGAGTGGGGCGACGTGGCCGTCGCTCACTTCCGGGTCAACGGGTAGCGGCCAGCTTATCTATCGCAGAGTCCACGCGCGGCACGTGCTCAAGAGAGTCGACCCTTCCGTGGCTCACCGGCTCTTCTACCCGGGAGTCCCGGCAGTCCTCGCCGCCAGTTCTGGAGAGACCGTCGCGGCGATGCCCGTGGTCTCGTACTTGGCGCTCTCCGCTGAACCCCCGCTCTTCGGCGTCTCCTGCTCGAAAGACAGCTTCACCCTCAGGATTGCCTCGGCCTCCGGGGCCTTCAGCCTCTGCCTCCTCGGGGAGGAGTACGCCGGGCCCATCGGGGCCCTCGCTTCGAGCACCGGCAGGAGGGGCGCAGACAAGCTGGCGGATGCCGGCCTCAGGCACAGGAGGGGGAGCAGGCTCGGCGCTCCGATCATCGTGGGCTCGGCGGCCGCGCTCGAGTGCTCGCTGCAGCGGAGTCTGGCGCTGGGGGACCATTTCCTGCTGGTTGGGAAGATCGAGGCCGCGCTCGCGACCAGCGACTTCCGAGGATACTGGCGCTTCAAGTCCTACCACCCGCTTCTCTACACTGGCTGGCAGGGCGGGCTGAGCCTCTACGGCAAGGTCAGCCGTAGGACCCGATGACTTCTGACGCGAACTTCCTGACGTCCGCGACGATTTCGGCTGCCGATGGGTGGAGGATGGAGGCGCAGCAGTACTCCATCCCCGCTGACTCGTACTCCTCCATCGACTTGCGAATGTCGTCGGGACTGCCGGAGAACGAGGTCCTTCTCTCACCATCCCGTGCAACGGCATCCTCTCGCTTCTTTCTAAGATCCACCGTCACTCTGAGCGAAACCGTGACGCTCCTTCCGCTCTTTCCGATGGTGGCCGCGCCCGCCTTGTACTTTCCCAATTCCAGACCGACGGGGTGCCACCCGTCTCCAATCTTGGCTGCCCTCCGGACCGCTCCGTCGCTGTTCCCGGCGACCCAGATTGGAATCGTTCCCTGTCGGGGCTTCGGCAGGAACAGGGCGTCGTGAAGCGAGAAGTGCTTGCCCTCGAAGTTCACCACTTCGTCGCTCCAGAGGCTCCTCATCAGCCTGATGCTCTCGTCCATGATCGAAGCCCTTCTGCGAAAGTCCGCGCCCAGATACTCGAACTCCTTCTCGGCCCATCCTATCCCCATGCCGAGGATGGCCCTCCCGCCCGAAAATACGTCGAGGGCCGCAGCCTGCTTTGCCACGAGGATAGGGTTTCTCTGAGGGAGGACGATGCTCGAGGTCCCGACCTTCACCCTGTCTGTGGCAGCCGCGACGAAGGAGAGCGTGACGAAGGGCTCCAGCAGCTGGCCGTAGGGCTCGCGGAGTTCGCTCGGCATTATGACGTGGTCGGTCGCCCAGACCGAGTCGAAGCCCTCCTCTTCGCAGACCCGCGAGATCTCCACCAGGTCGCTGGCGGCTATCCTGTCGCCGTAGTTTGGGAGGACGAAGCCGAACTTCAGGGGTCCCTCACCGCCGAGCCGGGCACCCAGTCGACGAATCTCACCGAAGGCGTCTTCATCCCATTTAGCCTCCCGAGGTTGAGGAGCAGCGGCGTGATTCTCTCCACCGACGATGCCATCGAGAGCGGACCAGCGTAGATCGGCCTGACCGGCCCCATGCTCTTGACGATCTCCGCGGTCTCCTCGAACGTCGCCCTGTCGTCCGCGGCTACGAGCACGTCGACGTCGACCTTGTCAAGCCGTCTCAGAAGGCGGGTCGGCACCGTGTGGAGGGCCGCTGCGACCCTGCTCGTCTTCAGGACGGACGCGACCTGTTGCGCGGCCGAACCTTCCCCCTCTCTGTAGTAGAAGGTCTCGCCCTCGACCCTCATCGGGACTATGGGCGATATCACCAGCTTGCCCGAGAGTTCCTTCTCGAACGAGGCGAGGGCCGCGATCCCTTCTGCGGGAATCGTCAGGATGGCCGCGTCGCAGAGCCCGGCCACCGAGTGCGACTCGCCACCCTTCACGCCCGCAGCCCGTGCCGCCGCATCGGCCCTCGCGGGGTCCCTCGAGCCGATGTACACCTCGTGCTGCTTGGAGAGCAGCAAGGCCAGCCTGGTACCCAGCTTCCCCGTCCCTCCGATGATCGCTATCTTCATTCTCCGAGCTTCGCCTGCTTCTGCCTCTCCTCGAACCTCTCGTACTTGGAGTCGAGGACGTCCTTGATCCTCTGTGCCCGCTTCCAGCCGAGCCCGGTGGTCATCGACATCTCCCCGGCGGTCAGGCTCATCACCCTCCGAGGCGTCCCGTACTTCAGCAGCAGCCGCTCGGCGAGCTTCCGCCCCACGCCGGGGAGCGACGAGACCGCGTAGACCTGCTGCATGGGCAGGCTCTTTCCCCTCGGCTGGACCTCCATCGGGGCGCTTCGAACTGGCTTGGCCTTCGCTTGGCTCAGCAGCTCCGCGATGGCTATGGCTGTCTCACGCGGGTTGGCAGTCGGGAGGACACGCAGGCCGTAGGCGAGCGTGATGTTCGATATCGCGCCGTAGTACGACTTCAGGTTCTTCGCCAGCTGCTCCACTTCCTTCGAGTCGCCTTCGACCAGGAGGTAGGGCTTGGCGTAATTGGCCGCCAACCTCGCGGCCTGTGAGAAGATCCGCGCGTCGTAGACGGACGAGACCAGGTCGCGGACCGTCTTCCTCTCGACCGCCACCTCTGGGTTCAGAACGTAGTCTGCGACGGGGAGCTGGCTGAAGTACACCCGGACTCCGAGCTTCGAGAGCTCGTCGGGCACGCCGCTCGCCCGCTCCCTTTCGTCCACGACCACCCTCCCGGGTATCATAGGAAAGAGACTGGCAGTATGAAGTATATAGCGTAAGCCGCGAGCGCGAAGAGCCCGACGCTCACGAGTGCGACCGCCCTGTCAGTCGTGCTCGACCTGTACTCGTACAGTGACGTCGGCTTGGGGACGGCGCCGTAGGCCCTCGACTCCATGGCCTCCGCAAGCTCTCCGCTCCTTATCACCGAGTTGACAACCAGCGGGATGAGGATCGGGACCATGTTCCTCACCCGTCCGATCAAGTTCCCCTTCTCGAGCTCGAGCCCTCTCGATTTCTGGGCGTCCATTATCTGCATGGTGTCGAGCATCATCACCGGGATGAACCTCACGGCCGTCACGAATGCGAACACGACGTCCCTCGGCAGGCGGAACATCTTCATCACCTGCTCAAGCTCGTCGGGCGAGGCGGTCAGGAAGAAGAGGCTCGTGGACACGACTATCGCTATGAACCTGACCGCGTAGAGCGCGGAGTTGGCGAGGTTGTGGGTGAAGATCACGTTTATCGCGAAGATGAAAACCGAGAATCCAGCGGTCAGCAGCATCGTCCTCGAGAGCCTTCTCAGGAGTCTCGCGACCGCGCCTATGGACAGCATCACCGCGAGCACCAGCGCCAGCTGAGACACCGACCTGACAAGCAGCGATAGGGTGAACAGGAGGAGGGAGATGAGCAGCTTCACTCGCGGGTCGAGCCTGTGGTAGACCGAGTCCGTCCTCCTGAAGACGAAGCCTCCGCTCAGCCACATCATCTCACTTCAGCACCTCCTCCACCGACCGTCGGGCGTCGAGATACTCGACGTAGGGCGAGCTTGGTCTCGACTTCAGGAGCTGCTGGAATGCGACCAGCTGAGGCTGGGTGACCCTCGCCTCCGCGAGCGTCTTCGCGTCCTCGAACACCTTCTCGGCAGGCCCGTCCTTCACGATCCTGCCCTTCGCCATCACCACGACCCTCGGCTGTATCGGCCAGAGGAACTCGATGTCGTGCGAAACCAGGACGACGGTCTTTCCGGTCGAATGAAGCATCCTGATTATCTCTGCCAGCTTCTCCTTCTGAATAGAGTCCTGACCCACGGTGGGCTCGTCCAGGACTATGACCTGCGGATCCCAGGAGAGTATGCAGGCCAGCGTGAGCCTCTTCTTCTCGCCGCCGCTGAGTATCAGAGGGGAGGACTTCCTGTACTCCTCCAGGCCGAAGAACTTCAGCGACCAGTCAGTCCGCTGCGATATCAGCTCCTGCGAGAACCCGAAGTTCCTGAGGCCGAAGGCGACCTCCTCTTCGACGCTCTCCGAGAAGAGTTGGTGGTCGGGGTTCTGGAACGCGACTCCCACCTTCTTCGACAGCTGAGCGGTGCTCATCTGGCTCGTCTCGACGCCGTCCACGAGGACGACCCCAGAGGCGGGCTTTAGCAGCCCGGTGATGTGCTTGACGAGGGTCGTCTTCCCGGCGCCATTCTCGCCCACTATGGCCACCTTCTCGCCGTCGCCTATCGTGAGGCTGACCGAATCGAGTGCCTTCACGCCCGTCGGCTGGACGAAGGTCACCTCCCTGAACTCGATCATCGGGTCCTGGAGTTCACCTCGCGCGCCAGCTCCTCCGGCGACAGGAGGTTTCCTGGCAGCCTCACGCCGTCGCTCAGAAGAGCGTTCTCTAGCCTCGTCATCGCTGGGACCGCCACCCCGTATGCCTCGGCGTCTCCGTCCGACAGGACCTCCGCCGGCCTGCCGTCCAGAACCTTCCTTCCGTCGCTCATCACGACGAGCCTGTCCGCGATCCTGACCAGGAGGTCGAGCCTGTGCTCCACGACGAGGAAAGTAGCCGAGATCTCCTTCCTTATCCTGTCGACCGCGGAGACGAGCTCAGAGGCCGTCATCGGGTCGAGCAGCGAGGTCGGTTCGTCGAGTATCACGAGCTTGGGGCGCATCGCGAGCACTCCTGCGAGTGCGACCCTCTGCTTCTGCCCGTCCGAGAGCTCGTGGGGGGCCCGCCTCGCCAGCTCCGTGACCCCGAGGAGCCTCATCGCCTCGTCGACCCTCTGCCGCATCTCCTCCCTCCGGACGCCGAGGTTCTCCAGCCCGAAGGCCACGTCCCTTTCCACCGAGAACATGAAGATCTGGTTCTCGGGGTTCTGGAACAGGAATCCGACCATCTGAGCGAGCTCTCTCATCGGCGTCGACGCGACCTCCCTTCCCGCGACCTTCACCGAGCCGGAGTACTCTCCGGTGTACATGTGCGGAATCAGCCCGTTGACTGCTCTGAGCAGCGTCGACTTGCCGCAGCCGCTCGGGCCAGCCAGGACGACCACTTCTCCCTCGCCCGCGGCGAAGTCAAAGTCCCTGACCGCCCACTTGGTGGAATCTGCGTACCTGAAGCTGAACTTTCCTATCTCGAGGAGGGGCGGCATCTTCAGCGGAGCACCCTGCTGGGCTTACTAAATCAACTTGAGTGCTCTCGCAGAGGCCTCGTCCTCGGCGCTCGACCATGTTCGGATTTATAAGAATCCGAAGTCGCGCGACCTCGGTCGAGTCTTGCAGAAGCCACAATCACCCAGCCTGGACCTTTCCCCGTTCTTCCGAGACTGCTTCACCGAGAGGGGAGAAGTTCCCGCCTTCAAGATGCTCATCGGAGGCCGATGGATCGAGTCATCTAGTCGCCGGACCATCGAGGTCCGTTCGCCGATCGACGGGTCGGTGGTCGCTCTGGCCCAGTCGGGGACCGCTTCCGACTCCCAGGCGGCAGCGGCTGGCGCTCACGAATCCAGGAGGAGAATCAGGGACATGCCCGCCATCGACAGGATCGACGTGCTGAACAGGGCGAGGCACCTGGTGGAAGCGCACAGCGAGGAGTTCGCGAGGACCCTGGTGCTGGAGGCTGGGAAGCCCATCGGGTCGGCGAGGGGCGAGGTCCGGGCCGCACTGAACAGGATCAAGATGACCATGGAGGAGGCGAGGAGAATCTTCGGCGAGTACGTCCCCGGAGACTGGTCGGAGGACACGATGGCCAAGTTCGCGCTCGTGATTCACGAGCCGATCGGCGTGATCGCATGCGTCACCCCGTTCAACTATCCGCTCTTCTCGGTGGTTGCCAAGGTCGTCCCTGCCCTCGTCTCGGGCAACGCGGCCGTCGTCAAGCCGTCCAGCGACGACCCGATATCCGCGATTCTGCTGGCGAAGGCGTTCCAAGAGGCTGGCGTCCCAGACGGAGTTCTGAGCGTCGTGACAGGGCCGGGGAAGGACGTGGGAGACGCTCTGGTGGCCAACGACCTGGTCGGCATGGTGACTCTGACAGGGAGCACGGAGACCGGAAAGCACGTGGCCAAGCTGGTCGGCATGAAGAAGATGCACCTGGAGCTGGGTGGCAAGGGCTCGGCCATAGTCGCGGCCGACGCGGACCTGTCGCTCGCCGCGAAGAAGGTGTCAGAGGGCTCCCTGAAGTACTCGGGCCAGAGGTGCGACGCGGTCAGCAGGGTGCTGGTCGAGGAGGCAGCGGCGCCCAGGTTCGTCGAGCTCCTCCTGTCCGAGGTCAAGCTGTGGAACCTCGGCGACCCGAGGGACGAATCCAACACCCTCGGTCCCCTCATCAACGCGGGCGCTGCAGAACGGGTCCAGTCCCTCGTCGACGACGCGACCTCGAAGGGCGCGAAGCTCCTCGCCGGAGGGCACCACAGGGGCACCTACTTCGAGGCGACGCTCCTGGACCGCGTGCCTCTGGAGGCGAGAATCGCCTGGGAGGAGACGTTCGGTCCGGTGATAACGGTCATCAGGACCAAGAGCGTCGACGAGGCCATCGAGGTCGCGAACAGGTCGAAGTACGGCCTGGACTCGTGCGTATTCACGAACAGCTTCTACACCGCCTGGAAGGTGGCCAAGGCCCTCGAGGAGGGGTCGGTCAGCCTCAACGACGCTCCCTCTCACGGGGTGGGCTACTTCCCGTTCGGGGGCAACAAGGACTCCGGCCTCGGAAGGGAGGGGGTGGGATACAGCATCGACGAGATGACGAGGCTGAAGACCATCCAGTTCAACCTCGCTCCCGGAGGCCTCGGAAAGGCGAGGGACGTACCCAAGCTCTAGGCCGCAGAAGCCCGCGCTTGACTGGCAGCGAGCTCGCGCATGCAGCGGCGAACCGGGACGTAGAGGGCGAGCGCCAGTCCTCCCACTACGGTCGGAATGATCACAAACACTGGCGTCAGGCCTACGCTGTCTGCAACCGCCCCCGCTAGCAAGGGCGAGATGGCCATTCCGAGGTTCCCGAAGAGATCTAGCAGCGCAAACGATGTTGCCATCGTCCTCTGGCTCGAGAACGAGGCAAACACGGCATACAGGGCTATCCCCGAGGCGTTGGAGACGAGCCCCCTTGCCAGAAGCACGGGCAGGAGCACGGCCGGAGAGGAGCTCGCCACGAGCGCAACCAGCAGGGCAGCCGTAGACAGCGTACCCAGGAACATGAGCTTCCAGCGGTCGTACCTGTCTGTGGCGAGGCCCCAGACAAGGGTCGTGACCACCCCTCCTACGGGGAAGACCGAGTAGAGAAGGCTCGCGCTCGAAACGCTCAGCGCGGTCGCCTGGACGATGTACGTCGTGGTGAAGTTGCCGAGGCCAGTTATCGCAATCCCGCTCAACAGGTTGATGCAGGTCAGCAGTAGGATGGGTTTGGTCAACGATTCTCGTATGGAGGAGTAGGACTGTCGTTCGCCTCCCATTCTCCTTACTGACCTTGGCTCGTGGACCGTTGCGTAAAGCAGAACCGCCAGAGGGACGGTCAGCAGGCCCACCGCGAGAAACATGTTTCTCCAGCCGAAAGCCGAGAGCAGCGTGCCAACCGCCAGCGGCGCTGCAAGGAACCCGCCTGAGATTCCCAGGCCGAGAACGCCGATAGCCTTTCCCCTCCTTTCGTCGGGGAAGTATTCTGACAGGAGCGCCATGCTCGATGCAAAGAGCATACCCAGACCGAGTCCGCTCACCGCCCTGAGCGCCAGAATCTGCAGGTAGGTAGCAGCCAGAAAGGTAGCGCCGTTCCCGAGGCTGCTCGTAAGAAGCCCTATCACGAGGACCTCCTTCCTCCCTATTCTGTCGGCGAGGAGCCCAGACGGGACCTCGACTAGCGCGTAGACTCCGACGAAGACGGTGACGAGGAGGCCCAGCTCTGCGTAGCTGAGCGAGAACTCTTGCTTGAAGACAGGAAACAGGATGGAGGGAAGGCTCTGGACGAAAGCGTAGACCACCCAGGCCGCAGCGTCGGTCGCGAGGAATGCCAGGCCTGAACCTACGCTTTGGCTCTCCGCCCTCAACTCTCAGTACAGCTTCTCTGATGCTCTGATGAACTCAGCACACTGTCTGTCGTATGCCTGGCGCCTTGACGCGCGCGGGATGAACACCCTTGCCTGTTTCACGCACCTGCTAGTCGCTTCGCCGATGTCGTTGTAGATTCTGGTCCCGATGCCCGCGAGCATCGCAGCACCGAGGCACCCGGTTTCCAGTTCCTTCATCTTGACGAACCTCCTGCCGGTCACGTCTGCCCGAATCTGCGTCCAGAAGTCGCTCTTGGATCCGCCGCCGCTAACCCTGACCTCCTGCACTGCCACGCCAGCTTCCTCCGCTGTGTCCAGCGCCCGCCGCACGCTGAAGGCGATGCCTTCGAGGACCGCTCTGGCGAAATCGCTCTTCTGGTGCTTCGGCGTCACCCCAACGAACGAACCTGTGGGGTCCTGTTCCGGCCTCCCTGATGGATCGCGCGGCACAAACAGCAGACCACCCGAGCCGGGCGGCGAACGCCCCGCCTCTCGCTCGAGCAACTCGTAGGGGGACACCCGGCCGTTCGATGGGAAGAAGTCGTTCGCGAAGGACCTGTGCAGAGTCCCCAATGGTGGAGACGTGTAGGTGAAGTACATTCCTGGTATCATGTGCGGGAGGTTCATGATTTCTGGCTTCTGAGAGGTCGTCACAGCGATTATCTCCGTGGAACCTGCCACGTCAGCCGCTATTCCCGCCTTCGTCAGCCCAGACCCCACGATGTTGCACATCCCGTCCCATGGTCCCACGACCACAGGCAGACCCTTGGGAAGGCCCGTGTCCCTCGCTCCGCTCGCACTGATCCTGCCGACAACGTCCGTGTACCCGTGGGAGGCTCCGAAGCAACCGCCGGGTAGTCCGAGTCGGGGACCGAGCTCGTCGACCTGGGACTCGGGCATCAGGTGGTTGTCGAACGCCGCCCTGCCAGTGAGCTTGAAGCAAATGAAGCCCAGCGCGTCGGTCGCTGTCGAAACATCCTCTGCAGACAGACCTTCGTTCTTCATCGTCCACATCACATCGCCGAAGTGCTTCAGGGTGCCGTAGCCTGGTTTCGCTACCATCGAAGCTAACTTGGCTCCGTACTGGCGATGGCGAGTGTCAGAGTAAAGCATCGCCTTCCTGAGCGTCCTGCCTCCTTTCCCGATCAGGACTGTTGTGAGCGCGAGGCCCGTGACCCCGATTGCTTTGATCTTGTCCGCACTCCGCCTCCCTGTGACTGCGCGGAGGCTTGCCTTCGCCGCGGACCACCAAACTTCTGGATGCTGTTCAACCGCCCCGCCTCCCGGATACGAGTTTGCGGGATGCCCGACCCAGCTCTGCCTCGCTGACGAGCCGCTTAGCGAAAACAACTTGGTCTTTGTGCCAGTCGTTCCTACATCCATTCCTATCAGGTAAGGGTCGCCACCGGAAGATTTCATTTCTGACGAAGCCGCGAGTCCGCGAATAGCGGGGCACAAAAGCGTTATATTCTCTATATTCCCCATGTGTGATTGGCGATGCAGGGTCAGGCAGATGCCGGGGCCGCGAACCGCCGATTCCGACTGATTGAGCTCCTGTGTGCAGCTTGGATTGCGGTCGGTGCCGTCGTCACTCTCTACGTGGTTTTCGGGCTGAATGTTTTCAGTTCATCATGGGGAGTTCCTCTCGGTCCATCGAGACTCGCGCTCCTCCTCATCGTAGGCGCTGCGTTTACGACACCCTTCGCGGTCCTATTCATCTCCGACCAGCTTCGTCGGCCCGCGTGGTTGGCGCCTCGCGGCAGATACGTGGAGGGAAGGAAATACACGGCCTTCCCGCCGAGGAGATACATCGAGATCGCGTTCGCCGCAGCGCTGATTCTGGCCTTCAACAACATCACGCTTCCGTTCCCGGGAGTTTCGCTCGTCGTGATAGGCCTGCTATTCGCAGCGTCCTTCTTCGGGCCTCTGACGGTCTACCTCTCGGTGTGGGTCGCCCACCTCTTCGGATTCATTCTCGGCCTTCCATCTGACGCAGGACTCGGTATCCTCGGCTCGCTGGGGACGATCCTGCTCGACGGCCCGATCTACGCTTTCGCAGCCTGGTACTTCTACAAGTACGTGATGCCGCCTGAGAAACAGGCCATCACGGTGAGGCGGCTGGCCCAGTTCGTTCCGTGGTTCGTTTCCTGGAACGCGCTTCACCTGCTCTTCTGGACGCTGATAGCGATTCCAGTCTGGACTGGCCCGTCTTGGTACGGCTTCCTCATCACCTACGTGCCGACCAACTATCCAACGAACATACTGAGCGGGCTCATCGGAGCCGCGGCCGCCGAAGCTGCGATAAGAGGCACACGAAGGGGCCCGCTTCCGATGGCGGCAGCCGCCGCGGCCGCGCCTGCGATGCCCACACCGGCCTAGGGGACGCTCTAAATCCTAGGGACGCTCTGCTCGTTCGAACCTACTTCAGGCTCTTCAGCGCTTCGTCGACGCTCGCGTTCTCGTGAAGTATCTGAGAAACGGCGCGGACCATGCCCCTCGGGTTCTGGTGCAACAGGATGTTCCTGCCGAAGGCAACTCCGGACCCTCCAGCAGAGACCGAGTCCTTCACCACTTGGAGGACGTCAGCGTCGGTCTTCATCTTCGGTCCGCCCAGGATTATGACCGGTACCAGCGACTGCTTGACAACGTCCCTGAAGCTGGTCGGGTCTCCGCTGTAGCTCGTCTTCACCATGTCGCCGCCCTGCTCTGAGACGCACCTCGTGACCACCTTCAGTTCCTCGGGGTCGTTCGAAGAAGCGAATACATCGGGCCCGTCTCCCTTGATTGGCACCATCTCAACCAGCAGAGGCACCTCCCACTCTTCACACTCGTCAGAGATTTGCGAAAGCTCC
>DASPPF010000090.1:0-19934 GCA_035625575.1 Nitrososphaerales archaeon
CTTGAGTAGTAGGGCACCAGGAACGTGAACGAGCGGTCGGACGATGTCAGCACGGGCAGAGTCGACACCTCTCGGGAGGGGCCGTCGACCAGCACCCCGTTTGGGAGACTGATCGAGCAGTTCGAGCCGTCGGAGATGACGACCTCGTGCCATCCGCTCTCGACTGTCTCGGACGATGTCGCGGCGCCGTCGATCCATGAAACCCCGGAGCCGCTGACGCTGATCGTCCCTGACCCCGACGAGACGGAGAAGAAGGTGGTCGTTCCCTGGGCGCATAGGCTTCCCGTTACAGAGTACCCCGCGGCCGTCAGGGCGAGGAAACCCGAGGCCGACGAGGCGTCGTCGAGCTGAAACTCGGCCGGGGAGGCGGGAGAGGATGAGTTCACCTGAATGTGGAGGAACGACGGCGTCCCGTATATCGAGAAGCTGCTCTGAGTGAAGACCGGAACCGGAGACACGTGGAAGTCGGCCATCGCGTATGCTGCTCCCGAGAGGGCAAGTGTGACCGCGACTATCAAGGCAGCCGAGAGGGCCTCCGAAACAGCGAGGCGCACGGCCCTAGGCCTGGACGGTGAAGGCACGCGCAATCTGGTCGGTCACCACCGTGAGCGTGAATGTGGAGAAGCTTGGTATTGTCAGGCCGGTCAAGGTGAATTCGAGAGTCACCTGACCGCCGGGCGTGACGAGTGCTGAGCCTGCGATGATGCTGCCGTTCCCTCCGCCGCCCACCGCGAACCTCTCCTCTGAGGTCTGGTAGTCCACGATCACCTTCGACACCGTGAACTGCACGTCCCCGTCGTTCTTGAAGGCGACCACCACCGTCTGCCTGTCCGCGCCTACGTTGATGTTCGTGAGCGTTATCGAGGGATTCCTCACCTCTGCCGAGATGAGGGAAGAGAATTCGTTGTAGAGGACTCCGCCGAGCGTGAGTGTGATTGCGACGAGAATGACGGTCGCTATGAACGGACTTATCGCTCTCCTTGTTTGCACGGGTAAGAAGCTCCGTGGATATTTAATCGCCAATTCGCTATGGGCCGCCGAACAGCAGGAGGGAGACGAGGGCGGATGCGAGCAGCGGTGGGAGGCCCGCGGCATTCCTGACCGACTGCGAATACGCCTTCGAAACCAGCAGCCCCGTAAGGACCGTGCAAGCGAGTATCGAGCCGCCGGCCCCAGTCCCCGCAGCCCTGACGGTGAACAGTTGGAATCCTGGGCTGAGCGCCTGCATGTTCCTGAGAAACCAGAACGACGCGGCGGAGAGGGTCGGGACAGCCACGCCGAGGGCGGCGTAGGGGAGGACTGAGGCCTTGGCGGACGCCCTCGAGTCAGAGATCCGCCTGAAGGAGGATGAGAGCCTCTCCAGCTGCTCGAACCCGCCTCCAGTTTCGAAGGCCACGGCGAGAAGGGAGAAGGAGACTCGGACCAGCCAGGAAGGGTGCTCGATGGCCCGTTGCGCTTCCACAGGCGTTCTCCCCAGAGAAAGCTGTATCGCGAAGGTGGCGAGGGGTCCCCTGAGGGACCTCACCGAGTCGCGGTCTTCGAGTAGGCTCGGCAGCGCGCGGGGTAGCTCAACGCCCGAGCGGGTCAGCTCCGCGAGGTCGTGCAGCACACTCGCCGACTCCTCCTCGCCCGCCTTGAGCGCCCTGAAGAATCCCGCCGACTTGACCACGTAGGCGCACGAGAAGGCGAGAAGGGCGCCAGCCGCCTCGGAGATGCCGAGGACCCCGAGGTAGTAGAGGGCCATTGTCCCACAGCAGGCGGAGACAAGACCGGCGAGGTACTTCGGGGGAAGCGACGCGTCCCTTGAGACCGGCTGCGCCGAGTCCATCCAGACCAGAAGGCCCAGCGCGAGCAATGCCAGGAGCAGAGTTGAGAGCGCCAGAAGGTTGGAGGAGCTCCCTCCGGCGAAGCCCCCGGCAATCATCTGAATGCCAACGGGGAAGATGGCCAGGAAGATGAACGAGACCTCGGTCAGCGAGGAGATTGCCGTCGAGAAGCCTCGCCACCTCTCCTCTTGGACTGCGAGGAGCCTGTCCGCCTCCTCCCTCGCGAACTCGTGGACGTCCCTTCCGCTGGAGAGCGCCGATTGATAACCATGGACCAGCTCTCTCATCGACCTGCTGGGGTGGAGCCTGAACGCGTTTTCCACGGTTGACTGCTCGGACTCGTTCGAGTACGCGATGTTTCGTCGAAGCCGCCCAGACTCCCGGGAGATGGCAGGAAAGATCCTGGCGCCCAGCTGCTCGGCCTTTTCGAACGCGCTGGCCAGGCTCACCGTTGACTCTTGTGACAGTATGAAGAGCAGCATCGCGAAGAATGGAAGCTCGCCGTCCACGGAGCGGCGTCTGGTCTGGGCGCGGAGGGCTACGAGAAGAAGGGGCAGAAGCGCCAGCGCGAGCAGCGAGAGGAGCACCGGAGCCGAAAGGACAGAACGCACGAAGACGAGTGAAGCGATGCCCGCTGCTGAAGCGGCCGAAATGACGAACAGGGATAGCTTCGCGTAGTCGCTCGGAGAAGCCAGCAGGTCGGCGCCCTCAATCCTGGGCGCGAAGAACGAGACCAGCCCTGCCGGAGGGCCGATGGGAAAGAACCTCGAGAAAAGACGAATCGCCCGAAGGCCAGAGTTCACGGCAATGATTCGTGCGCAACTTATAAGCGGCTCAGCCGCTGCCTTCCTGTGTATTCGCAGATACTCATCTGCGTCTCCCTGGTCGTGGCATCGTACCAGGACATCAAGGAAAGAGCCGTCTCCGACATCGTGTGGCTACCCGCCCTAGCGGGTGCGGCGTATGCCTTCTACTCGCTTTACCCCGCCATCGAGTTCCTGGCGGTGAAGGTTGCCCTCGTGGGATCGATAGCGCTTGCGTTCACCTTGCTCGGATACATGGGGCAGGCTGACGGCATCGCGTTCGCGTTCATCGCGGCGGACCCGTTCCCACTCTCGCCCATCCCACCGCTCTTCGGGACCGCCCTGGTGACGCTCGTGCACATCGGGTACGAGTACGCTTGGGGCGACGCAAGGGGCACCCTCACGATTCCCATAGAGCGGTTCCTGAAAGAGCAGAAGTGGATTCCGAAGGCCGTCATTAGCAACGGGAGCAGAAGGGAGATCGACAGGGACGTCAATGTGGCCAGGGATCTGGTCGCCAAAGACAAGGCCGAAGGCGCCATGGTCGAGGTCACCTATGGCGTCCCCACTGTGGCGTACCTCGGCATAGGCTATCTCGTGTTCTTGGTCTATCTCCTGGTCTTCAACCAGGCCGCATTCCTGGCGTTGCCCTAGTTCGGGCTCGACGAGAGCATATAACTACGCCCGAGCGAAGGCGCCATCGATTGGTCTTCCTAGTCATCGAAGGTTTCTCGGGAACCGGGAAGACCACGCTCGCGAAACGGTTCGAGCAGGAAGGGTGGATGCGCATGGCGGAGTCCGCCCACGCAGTCCCTAGGGAGGTCCCGGTGGCTGACAGGGCAGACACCTTCGCGGACTACAGCCTGATTGGTGCCACCATGGTCTACAGCTCGCTCATCTCCAGATTCAGGGAGACGAGGAACCTCGTCTCAGAGGGCTACCTGCTCTCAGACCTGGCTTACGCCAGGGTAAGGTTCGACCTCAAGAAGAGCGACGCCTATCCGTCCATGCTCACGATGTGCGGCAAAATCCTGTCCCACCCCCAGATGAAACCCGACCTCTACGTGCTTCTGAAAGCGAATCCAGACATCATAGCGGAGCGACAGTCGAGAAAGGGCGACCGCGAGAGAATCGAAGACGACTTCTTCATGACGAGATACTACTCCGCCCTGGCGGAGATTCACGAAGCGCTCGGGGAGAGGAACGTGGAGACGGTCCTCAGCGATTCTCACTCGGAAGAGACCTTCGCAAGGGTGAAGTCCCTCCTCGGAGACGGGAAGCGGGCGTAGGGGCTACTCGCGCGTGACCGACTGGAAGGAGCTACTCATCTCGACCGCCTCGAAGGTCCAAGAGGTCTGCGAATCAGTCGGGTCAGGCGGCGAGAGAGACAGGAAGGTCGGCGTCGGGGCTGCAGGAGACGAGACTCTCTTGGCCGACAGCGAAGCGGAGCGCGTGATCCTGGACGCGCTGGCCTCCGTGGGCGACGTGCGAATTCTCAGCGAGGAGGCGGGCGAGAGAGGGCCCCGGTCCTCGAGGTTCCTTGCCATAGTCGACCCGCTCGACGGCTCGTCCAACTTCAGCAGGGGAATCCCGTTCTACTGCACCTCCATCTGTATCGTCGAAGGCCACAACCTGAGCGATGCCAGGTTCGCAGTCGTTCGGAACCTCGTCAACGGGGACGTGTACTACGCGGAGAGGGGTGCGGGAGCGTCCAAGAACGGAAGGAGACTGCGCCCGTCGACCAAGACCGAACTCTCACACTCCGTCGTGGCAGTCGACCTCTCGAAGGCTGGGCTCGAGGTAATCGAGGGGCTCGGACCGCTGACCTCGAAGCTGGGCCGCCAGGTCCACTTCGGCGCCAACGCCTTGGAAGTCTGCATGGTCGCCGACGGCGAGGTCGACGCGTTCGTCGACCTGCGAAACAGGATGAGGATCACCGACTTGGCGGGTGCTCACCTCATCGGGAAGGAGGCGGGAATCAAGATTACGTCCGAGATGGGCGAGGATCTCAGCCCCTCTCTTGACCTAGAGTCCAGGCTGAGTGTCGTCGCCTCCGCCAATGCCACCCTTCATCAAGGGATCCTGGGCGAGCTGGGTTCGTTCAAGCGAAGAAGGACTTGAGCTGCGAGAAATCAGCGAAGCTGTAGTCGGGCTTCGGCTCGTCAGGCGCACTCCTTCCAACCAGTGCGACGCGCAGGCCGACCTTCCTGCCGCACACCACGTCGTTTAGGCGGTCGCCGATGAAAAGAGCGTCCTTGGGCCGGGCGCCGAGCATGTTCAGGGCTGCCTCGAGCTGCGCCGCGCGGTCGAGCGAATCCTCCCTCGTCACGACTGCTTCGAAGAGGCCCAGCAGCTTGCTTCTCCTCAGAATCTCTTGGCACGCCCTTTTGCCTTGGAGAGTGACCAGCGCGAGCTTGGAGACCTCGAAAAGAGAGTACGCCAGGTCCACCGCCCCGGGCATCGGCTTCGCGGAATCGACCGCCCTCAGCTCGTGGGATTCGATCATCGAGAGGATGGTCTGCTTCAAGGCTGGCTTCGCTGCGGCGACCCGCTGCACCTCCTGGAAGAGGGGCCTCCCCTCGATTGACTCGCCCGCAATCGCCGCGAACTCCTCCCTGACGGCCGTCCAGTCTACCGGAAGGCTGAACAGCGTGCCGTCCAGGTCGAAGATGAAGTACTCGAAGTCGCCCGGGCTCAGAGCACCCGCTCCTTCCAACCATCCTCCCTCCAAAGGAGAACACCCGAGTCGATGTTCCTGATCATGTAGTAGCCCGCGGGCAGGAGGTCCTTCTTCGGCAGGCCCGAAGGAGGTTCCTCTCCCGTGCCAAGTCTGACGTAGAGGTCAGCCAAGTTGGAGTACCAGGGAAGACCCAGGTGCTTGAACGCGACGTAGCCCCAGAGCGGCATCGTGGTGTGGAACTTCCCCGCATCGACCTCTGTCACGCAGGGCCTTCCCTTGGCGTCGCCCTTGATGTCCACCGAGAACGCTCCGTCTGGTCTGGCCGCAATGGACTTCACGGCGCTCTCTCCGAGGCTGTTCACGGCCTTGTCGTGGACCGTCCTCGCGACCGATGGCGTTCCAGTGATGCCGGAAGGCGACACGTGCTTGAGAGGATACTCGAGCCTCTCTCTGCAGTAGGAGGTGATGAGACGGCCGTTCTTCCAGATGCTGTCCCAGGCTATGTTCTTGCCCGGGAGGAGCTCCTGCATTATGAACTCGGATACTGCCACGCCCTTCGATTGCCAAAGGCCCACCCAGTGGGTGGCCTCCTTGGCCGAAGAGCACTGGAGGCTCAGTCTTCCGCCGGCCCCGTGCCTCGCGCGGACCCAAACCGGGGGAGTGAATCTTGCGAAAGCTTCCCCGACGGAGTCCAAGTCGTCCAGAGTGACGGTTCGCGCGACCGGCACCGAGGACGCCTTCAGCCTGCGCTGGGACTCGAGCTTGTCCTGACCCGTCTCCATGACCTTCGGTTCGGGCAGGAAGACTGGAGCCGGCAGGGCGCCCCTGCTCTCCGAGAGGACAAGTGCCTCGCTGGAGGGTTGCGGGTGTATGAAGCCGGCACGTTCCTTCTTCGCAATCGTGGCAATCCTCCTTGTGAAATCGCTCGAATCGTGCCGCGGGCTGAGGTACCGAGCCGCCAGGTCGGGGAACTCGATGTAGTACTTGCTGTTGTCCGTGCCCACGACCCTGTAGCGTCTCGCCGAGGCGTGCAGCGCGCGAACGAAGTTTACCCCTGCTATCCCTCCGGCCCCAGTCACGAGTACGGTACGTCCCGCCATCTACTGTAGCGTCAGCTCCAGTTGCCCCCCAGCCGCCTCTATCGCCCACGAATCCTTCTCCATTCTTAACTCGCCGCCCGCGGCCTTCACGCCCTCGCCGCCTCTGGTCTTGAACCTTAACACCAAGCCCTTGGGCGCATCGTCCATCCTGAAAGTCTTCCCCTCTGCGACCAGCGGCGACGCCCGCCCGAGCCACCACTGGGCGATGACGAGCCCGGAACCGATGAAGCAACCATCTTCGATTAGCGAGTCCAGCAGCTTCGGGTAGAGCCTCCCTCCCTTCATGCGGAAGGACTCTGGGTGCCAGAGGAGCGTAAACAGGCCATTCACCTGCTCGACGCTCTGCTTCAGGCTCATGAAGTCGGCCAGCCCGCCCGCCTCGTCGCGCTTGAGATAACCCCAGAGTGTGGCGTCCATCAGCCCGAGCGGAATCTCTAGCAGCTTGCGGGGCCTCCAGCTCTCGTCGGGTGGGTGGAACGGATTGCAGAGACCGATTCTGAAGCCGGTCTTGTCCGTGTTGCCGACTGTGGAGTCATAGACGAAACCAGCCTCCTCGATTATCTTCCAGGTCGAGCCGAAGTCGAAGCGCAGAAAGTGCTCCCTGACGCCAGCCGGAGAGGTCCCGATCACCTGCTCCAGTTTCTTGACGGCCGACTCCATGTTCTCTGAAGAATCGTGCGTTCCGAAGTCGCCGTGCAAGCCGACCTCCCAACCCTGCTCTCGCATGGAGGCGAGCAGCGCGGCTTTCGGCCTGAGGTCGTACGCACCAGTCAGGAAGTAGAAGCTGGAACGGAGATTCCTTCGCCTTTCGATCTCGACCGCGTAGGAGGTGTTGTCGTACAGGTCCTTCAGGCCGAGCACCCCGAGAACGAAGTCCCCGGCCGAGAACCTGCTCCTCCGCTTCAACAGGTGAGAGACCGGCCAGGTCAGGTTATCCACGTCGTGCGTCAGGCAGGCCGCGTACCTCGCTCCCGCGGGCCACCTCTCCTTCCAAACAACGCACCCCTGGGTGTCGAGCATCGACTGGACGATGTCGTTCCCCACTTCCTGCAGCGAGGCTTCCAGAGTAGGCGTCGGCGACCTGGAGCCCTCGGAGCCCTTCAACGCCTCGGCGAGCGACTCCACGAACTCGGTCGGGACGGCCTCCGGGTCCACGCTTCCACGCGCAAGACCGAGACTGTCCTCCAAGAACGATGAAGCGTACTCTCTCCTCTGGTCCGTGTCTATCTGCTCCTGTTTGGGAACACAGCTGCGAGTCTGCCCTCCAGCTCCCGTTCGACGAGCACGCTTTCCCGAGAAGCGTCAATCAACGGGAGGCGGCGGCTCTTGGCCATGCCGGCGTACTCTTCCCTCTCAGCTCGAAGAACCTCTCCTTGGTATCGGATGTGATCTGGGCGCCCCATTATGACACCGAGCGACTTCTCGACGCTCACGTCCAAGACCATCGCGAACCTCGGTCGCGGTAGCATGTACAGCCACCTGAGGGGTCGGACTGGATACCCGAGCGCTTCATACTTCACGTAGGTGCTCCAGATGTACCTGTCGTAGAGCACGACCCTGCCTTCAATGCCCCTTCCGAAGGAGGTCAGCAGGCATAGGATGATGTTGTCGATTGCCGAAAGCAGTGGCCTGATCGGGTTGCCTCCCTTTCTTTCGCCACTCGTCCCCGAGGTCCTCCGCGCCCTGGCAAGGCTCTCGACGAAGAGGTAGCGGTGAAACGGGACGCGGGTGCAGTAGTATCCCCTCGCCCTGAACCAGCTCTCGAGCTCTTCGGCGTGGGTCGACTTCCCGCTGCCGTCGATTCCCAAGAGGGCAACACTCCCGCCGGAGCGGCCCAGCCGCAGAGAATCGAGCGTCCGCCTCTGGTACTCGTCGTTCAGCAGCATGGCGCCTCCAAACGAGAGAAAGGCGGCGGCGACCCCGAACGGCTGGGGCACCCTCACCGCGAGAGCCGGTGACAGGGCAGCCAGGAGGACGCGGAAGGCGTTGGGCACATCGTTGAGGACGTCGAGATGCCTTGAAGCGCTCTTCACGACTCCGAAGAGGAGATAGATCACGAAGGAGGCGGTAATGAACAGCGGAGCGTATCCTGGAAAGAGCAGCAGCAAAGCAACGTTCAGGAGAAGAACGACTGCCGCAGTGACTTTCATCTTCAAAGCCGGGTGCCCAGTACGACTGCCAGTTCACTGCGAACTAAATAGCCTTGCTTGGATTGCAGGTCAGGGCGTCTTCTTCGCTTCTTTGCCTGCTTCCTGAGCCTGGCCTGACTTCTCGGTCGACATCTCGGGGATGTCTGTGATAGGCTCGGGCGGCGGAGTCGTTGCCATCGTGTATCCAATCCACGCGAGTATTCCGAGCAGCAGCAGCACGGCCAGGAAGGCGGTTATGCGAAGGGTCCATTCCCACGACCAGGGGAAGTAAAGAAGGGCGCCGTAGATGATTATGCCGAGGATGCTTGCAACGAGAATCGTTCCGCCGATTGCCCGGTCGTTGGCCATTGCGCTTCTTTCAGGCGTCCCGAGACGTGAATATAACGCTTCCCCCGTTGCTCAACTCAATCCAGGATGAATCTCGCAACCTCGGGTCTGCCGCGAGTAGTGACGTAGAGCCCGGGAAGCCCCTTCCGCTCGATTGCATCGGCGACCCTTCTCGCCTCCAGCAGGAGCGCCCTCTCGCCCCTTCGCCCGAGGACGTCCAGCCTCTTCGGCAGTTTCCACCCGAACTTCGCTCTGCAATTCTCTATGTCCTTGTAGTCGCGGAAGGGGAAGACGTTCAGGAGCACCCTTCCTTCCAGGCCGGAGGTCTTGATCAGACGCGCATGATCTTGAAGAGTTGAGTGCGAGTCGGCGGTCGGCGGCTGGGCGAGCAGCACGTCGGCGCCGCTGGCGAGCCTCTGCTTGGCGAGGCCCAGTCCTCTCTCGGTGGCAAGAGCTGGTAGGTCGACGGGCGCGAGCAACCTGCACTTGGTTCCGCTGCGCTCCGCTAGCTTCCGGGCCAGTCCGATCACCTCCGACAGCGATTTGAAGTCGTACACGTTCTTGGGGCCGTCGCCGTTGTAGCGGTCCCCCCACACGAGCATGATGCTCGTGAGTCCGAGGGAGTATGCCGAGAGAAGCGAAGAGGTCACGGCTGCCCTGTTCGAGTCCCTCGCAGTGATGACCGGGATTGCGTCGACCCCGGCCCTCTCTCGGAGAATCGAGGCGGAGAGCACCGTTGGGAGCTTCATCCGCGCGGAGTCCTGAAGGTCGGCCAGAAGGAATGAGTCGGCCAGATGCTTGATTCGCCTCACCCTCTCCACAAGGTCGCGGGTCTTCTGCCTGAGACCGACCACGGGCTCAACCTCCTCGCTGGCGGAGAAGAGGGGCGGGAACACCTCTATGATTGATGTGAAGGCGGGCCTGCCCGCGTCGACCAACCTACGCAGTCAGCCTCTGCCTGTACGACGCCGGTTGCTGCTGCAGTGAGGCCTCTGCCCTTCCCAGCTCAAGAATCAGGTGGGCGAGCTGCATCTTCCCGAGGGCGAGGGAGTCCGCGTCTTCCTCGATGGCCCGCACTAGGGGCTCGGCCTCCTTCGACCTGTACCGCCTGATGACGCGACGCTGCCGCGCGTAGAATGTGACAATGATCTCGCCCGTGTCCTTCCTCACGCCGATGAGGAAGTAGCTCTTCGCCCTCGATCCCCCGTTCCTGCGTCTGTGGGTGCTTGGTTCCTCTGCCTCGCCGAAGAAGACGTCGTCCCGCGCGATCGTGAGGTTGGCGTTCTTCTCGAATGCCATCTCCCTGTGAAGGCTCCTCTGTCCGCAGTGAGGGTGAAGCCAGCCCACCCTCTCCTCCCCCAGCGCCTTGGTCCCGCGACGTATGAGGGAGGCTATCTCGTCAACGGTCTCGACTCTGGGGCTCTGCCCGTCCGTGACTCCCATGCCGATGGACTGGTCGAAGTTGCGGCGCGCGGCCTCGTCGAGCAGGCGGGGGTAGTGGTAGAAGTCGAGCTCGAGGGCCTGAACCGGCAGCGAGGTGAGGAAGCGGAAGAGGCGGGTCGTGTCGCCGCAGACATGGAGGACGATTGGAATCTTGGAGGCGGACGCGACTTCCTCGAAGAGCCCCCTGATGTAGCTAGGGTTGGTCGACTCGGACGCCAGGTACGGGGAATCCAACTGGACCATCGCCACCGCTCCGCTCTCCTGCATGTCCTCGAGCTCTGGGATCACGAGCTTCCGGTTGATGTCTCGGGCGAGCTCCCTCGTGTCCCTGTACGACCCGGTCGAAATCTTAGCGAAGCGGGCCAGGGTGTACGCGTCGGTTATTGGCTCCTTGATGGAGAGCTGCTTGGGGGTAACGCTCCGAGCGAACTTGACGTCCTGCAGCCTGAGCCCCGAGATCCGTGAAAGCCTGCCTGTCACCCTGGCCTGCGGCCCATCCCATTCAATCCCCTTCACGAACCTTGGGTCCAGGAAGATCGAGAACAGGTCCCCCCTCGTCTGGCCCGTCGAGAGCATCTCAATCCCCGCTGCCGAGAAGTCGTTCACCGACTCCTCGATGCTCCAGAGAAACGGGTCGGTCACCTCGTCTCCCAATCCCTTCTGGACCATCTTCTGGTAGTACTCGGTGTCGTCGGCGGACGGGAAGACGGGATAGGTCCCTATGGTGGTGGTCCACGGGCTCATTCGCGAAGTGCCTCCCTCGCAGCGTCGGCTCCGTCGGCAACAAGACCGAGCATAGAATAGGCAACCTCTGGGCTCCTGGTCCTGAGCCCGCAGTCCGGAGTGGGGAAGATCTTCTCTGGCCCCAGGTCGGTCGCCTTCTCGGCGTAGAGAATCCTGTCTCTGACCGTCCCCACCGACGGGAGCTTGTCAGTGTGGACGTGGACCACGCCAACGCCAAGCTCTCCCGCGTAGCCGTACTCCCTGAAGAGAGCCAGGTCGGCGTAGCCCGGCCTCGATTGCGCCGTCACGCCTCTACCGTACGAGTCACGGTTGGCGTACTCGAAGGAGAACCTGCTGCACCTCTTCATCTCGAGGATGTAGGGGAACAACAGAGCGTAACCGCGATGCGGCGGGAAGCAGCTGTGGACGCTGAAGTTTGCATCCACGCCGCGCGTGGTCTCGTTGAAGGACTCGGCGACCAGCTTGGCGTCATCGACCGTCTGGTACTGGGTCGCGGCCGGTATGTCAATCTGGACGTCCGTGGCGCCAGCGGCGACGAGGCCCTGGATCACGCGCCTGATCACTCTCGCGAGGTCGAGCGTGAACTCCCTCCTCGCCTCGAAATTCCGCCTCGACGGCGGAAGCCTCGCCGTCGCCCACTTCTTCGAGTAGTGATAGTGGTCGGACCACGCCATTATCGTGATTGCGTCCGTGACAGGGACCTTGACCTCTCTCTTCGTGTGCCCCTTGACGAAATCGAACTCGTCCAAGTGGTAGTTGTCGACGAAGGCGGGCCGCTTGCGAATCGAAGCTTCCCTCCAATACTTGTTGTCGAAGGCCCGGACCTTCCCGATGAACTCGAAACCGCCTATGCTTGAGACGGGGGTCTCGTACATCTCGGTTCTCGCTTGTTCTCCGCTCCACACCACGTCGAGCCCCCTCGAATCAGCCTTCCCGCTGCCGGCGGTCTCCTGCATCCCCAGTGCGTAGAGCACCGAGAAGCCGACTATCCTCTTGTGTTCGCGCGGCGTGAAGCCCGAGCGCTTCTTCAGCAGCGTCAGCAGCTCCGGGGCGTCCTTCACTCGGAGGCGACCTCCCCACTCCTTCGCCGAGGCGAGGTCGGAGTCCTGGAGCGGAGCCGACCGAAAGGCCTTCACCCTCCACGAGAACTTGGGAAGGCTGCCAATCTCCTGCGTCGGGAAGAGCCGGCGCCTGGTCAATTCAGCAGCTTCCTCGTTCTGGCGAGATTCTTCGCCTTTTCGTCGGCAATCAGCCTAGGCACGTACCTCAAGTCGCAGGAAGGGGCGAGTGTCAGGGTCTTCGTTCTCTCCGGGAGAGAGCCGAGCCTCCTGGCAAGCTCGGGAGGCTCTTCGACGTAGCTGCTGCGCGCGTCTGCGACGCCCGCCACAATTCCCTTGGCCGTACCGGGGATGGCAGCCGCGTCAGTCTCGGTCAGGTCAATCCCAACGTCGTCCGTGGGAATCGAATCGAGCAGGAAGTCGAAGTACGGTTCCGCGTCTCCGAAGAACGTCTGGTAGCCGCTTCGGATTCTCCTGCCCTTGAGCGCGGACCTCAGCCCCTCGGCGACTGGAGAGGTCTCCTGGTCGCTCCATCGCTCGCCCCTGAAGCGCGCGACGAGGCCTGGCGCAGAGAACTGGACGTAGGCCACCCCCTCCTTCTCCAGCCCGCGGAGGAGTGGTGCGAGAAGGCCGTCGCAGTAGGCAAGAATGAGCGCCTCCTTGCTTCCGTAGTGCCTGTCCTCGGAGCACTCTGCGAAGGTCAGGGGGTCGACCAGCACGACCTTCGGGCGAGACTTGGAGGTTGTGACAGATCTCGCGAGTTCCTCTCCGTCGACAGACAGGGGGCCTTCGACTATCGGCACGTAGTAGAAGGTGTTGGTGTTGAACCACCTCACGAGAGGGCCCTTCTTCACTCCCCTGACACCGGCAGTGATTGGTGTGAGGAGGTCCTGCCACGTGGTCGTGAGCTGTCCGTCGGAGACGTAGTCGAAGGACAACGTGTCCTGGAGCCTGAGGAGCGAGCCGACATCCTCTTCGAACTCGCGCTTCAGGGCGGCATCACTGATCCTCTGCCTCTCCCAGTCCTGGGTCGCCTGGATCGTCTTCTCTGATCTCGGATGAATCCCGGTGAGCGCGAGCAGAATCTTGGTCGGCATGGCCATCGCTGACTTTTGAGGCTCGCACTCGTCGAAGTTCTATTAAGTATAGCTACTAGAATATTCTGAAAGAGGGATTGACCGGGGATGGTCTTGGACTACTTCCGTTTCTTCATGACCAGCAAGGGCACTGCCTGGGGCACCGGCTCGGCTTCCTCAGCGCCTACGGCGAGCTCCTCGTAGTCATCCTCGTAGCAATCACACATGGGCGGTAGATTGCTTCGAATTCATTGATAAGGGCTTGCTCTGCTCGCCCAGACTTGGCTGCGGAGGAGTCGGCCCAGTCGAGTCGGAAGACTTGGCTGTGGTACTGGGGGTTTGAATCGGTTCACGGAGAGGGGCGACGCGTGTTCTAGGCCTTTGCCGCGACCTTCTCGACCTGGCCCTTCTGGGTAATCTCCTTCACAATTCCAGCAGCGACGGTGCTACCCATATCTCGCAAGGCAAACCTTCCCAGCTCCGGGAAGTCCTTGAAGGTCTCGAGGACGAGCGGCCTCAGAGGCGTGATCTTCACTATGGCCGAGTCTCCGGTCTTTATCGTCTTTGGCTTCTCCTCCATCGGCTGACCTGTCCTCGGGTCGAGCTTCGATATGATTTCACTGATCGTCGCCGCCACCTGCGCCGTGTGCGCGTGCAGGACCGGGGTGTACCCAGCGGCGATGGCCGTCGGGTGGTAGACGACTATGATCTGAGCCATGAACTCCTTGGCGATTGTCGGAGGGTTGTTGTTGGGCCCGAGCACCGAACCCCTCCGAAAGTCCGTTTTCGCCACGCCCCTCAGGTTGAACCCGATGTTGTCGCCCGCCATGGCCTCCTGCATCGCGGTGTGGTGTGTCTCTATCGACTTCACTTCGGCCGTGAGACCCTCGGGCATTATGGCGACGGTGTCGCCGACCTTGATCTTCCCAGTCTCGACCCTGCCGACAGGGACGGTGCCCACGCCCGTGATTGTGTAGACGTCCTGAACCGGGAGACGCAGCGGCTTGTCGATGGGCTTTGGCGGCTCCACGAACTGGTCCAGCGCCTCGAGGAGGGTCGGCCCCTTGTACCAGGGCATGTTCGTCGACTTTTTGATCAGGTTCTCGCCGGTCCATCCGGAGACCGGGATGATGTTGATCTTCTTGGTGTCGGCCTCGGTCCTGATGAAGCCCACGTTCTTCAGCAGGTTCTGCACGTCCTCCTTCGCCTCGTTGTACCTTTGCTCGGAGTACTTCACGGTCTGGTCGTCCATCTTGTTGATGATCACGACAAGCTGGCGGACGCCCAGCGTGAAGAGAAGGAACGCGTGCTCCCTCGCCTGGCCGCCTGGGTTCAGAGCTACGTCCTCCTCCCCCTTCTTGGCGGAGACGACCAGCACGGCGCCGTCCGCCTCCGAGGCGCCAGTGATCATGTTCTTGATGAAGTCGCGGTGTCCCGGTGCGTCGATGAGCGTGTAGAAGTACTTCGGAGTCTCGAACCGCTGGAACGCGAGGTCGATGGTGACTCCTCTCTCGCGCTCGTCCTTGAGCTGGTCGAGGACCCAAGCGTACTTGAAAGAATCGCCCGCACCTGTCTTCTCTGATTCCTTCGCAAACTCTTCGATCATCCTCTGGTCGACTACGCCTAGGTCGAAGAGGAAGTGTCCCATCGACGTGCTCTTGCCATGGTCGACGTGACCAGTCACTATCAGGTTCAGGTGAGGCTTATTTGCCATAACAGACTCACGTTACAGTTCACGACCTTGCCGCACGTTATTTAAGCCTAGTGCCAATAATCTCCGAAAATTCCAACCGCGAAACAGGGGGTGTCATCGGCGAAGGCCTCCCGCTCCGGAAAACCTTCAGCCCGATGACATGAAGCTCCAGAGCACGACGCCGACCAGCATCACGAGCGAACCCGCGAAGCCGGTTATCAGTGCGCCCGCGAGGTTCTCGCTGAACCCGAGGGTCGTGATCCAAGTGATCAGCGGGGCCCTCAGAAGCCAGGCGAAGAACCCCAGGGCGTAACCCAGGAGCCAGAAACCGAAGAGGATTGCCTTTCTCCCCATGTCCTAACGTTGACGGAACTGCCTCGGGCTCGGTAAATCGTGGCAGGATAGGAATCCTTCACAGGCGAGTCCAAATGTTTAGACGACAAGACCGAGAGCTGCGAGAAGATAGGAGGTCAACACGCTGCAGCCCAACCCAAGCAAGAGAAGTCCAGCTCCCTCAAGCGCCTCTCTCGTTCTCTTGTCTTGCTTGGTTTCGCTTATGCAGCCCCTGAGGAGGGCGGAGAAAGTATCCATGGGTCCGGCAGACATCTGCGGTTCGTGAAGGACGCGCCTACTCTAGTTAATCGTTATGGAGGACTTGTTCACACGTCTCTCATCGGGCTGGGTCAAAAGGCGATGACACGTGCAAGGGTTATTATAGCAACTCGTCGTTGGACTTTCGGCAAGGGGAACCTTGCCAAAGGATTTTCTGTCGAGAATCGAAAGTGCGCCGAGCGTCTTCACGTTCAGGGACCTGATGCTCCTCCCGGGGAGGAGCGAGGCCGAGCCGAACCAGATAGACCTCTCCGGGAAGGTGACTCGCAACATACGGGTCAAGCTGCCCATGGTCTCTTCGCCAATGGACACGGTCACCGAATGGCGGATGGCGCTGGCGATGGCAAAGGTGGGAGGGGCCGGGGTCATCCACAGGAACATGTCAGCAGATGATCAGGTCAGTCAGGTGAAGGCGGTGAAGTCCTCGCCGACCCGCGTCGCCAGCACCGACCCAAAGGGCAGGCCGCTCGTTGGCGCCGCAGTTTCCCCTCTCGACCAGCCGAGGTGCCTGGCCCTGGACCGCATAGCCGACTTCCTTGTGGCCGATGTCGCACACTTCCACAACTCGAAGCTCGTCAGCGCGTCAAGGAAGCTGCTTCCGGAACTGAGCAGCGACTTCGTGGTGGGCAGCGTCGGAACCCGCAGAGCCGTCGAAGAGATCCTGCGCGAGCTGCCCAGGGTCGACGGTTTCAGAGCGGGAATCGGGTCTGGGTCCGTGTGCACGACCTCGGAGGTGACCCGGGTGGGGGCGCCCACCCTCTTCGCGGTGGCCCAGGTTGCATCCGCCGTCGCCGCGACCAAGATTCCGGTGCCTGTGATTGCCGACGGCGGAATACGCGGGCCCGGAGACGCGGCGTTGGCTCTGGCGGCAGGAGCCTCCAGCGTGATGCTCGGGTCAATGCTCGCGGGCACGGATGAGTCTCCGAGCAAGCTGGTGAAGATTCACGGACGCAAGATGAAGGTTCACCGGGGCATGGCGAGCGCGGCCGCGAGAAAGGTGAGGTTCGCACTCGACAGGTACAGCGTTCCCGCGAAGGGGCTCGACGAAGGGGTGGAGGCGTACGTCCCCTACGCCGGGAAGCTTCCCGACGTGATTGCAAGGATGGAGAACGGACTGAGGGCATCCCTGGGATACGCCGGAGCAACAAACATCAGGGACCTGTGGCGTGTGGCAACGTTTGGACTCGTCTCGCCGCTAGGGGCCGCAGAGCTCGGCGCGCACTCGCTGATACCGAAGTGACATGACGACTCCATCCCGCAGGCTGGACGGCGGCATCGCGGTCCTCGACTTCGGGGGCCAGTACTCGCACCTGATCTGCAGAAGGGTGAGGACGCTGGGAGTCTACGCCGCGCTCCTTCCGTATCAGACCAGCCCGCACAGGTTGAAGAGCCTCGGAGTTGCTGGGGTCATCCTATCCGGCGGGCCCGCGAGCGTGTACCAGAGCGGAGCTCCGCGCCCTCATCGGGAACTCTTCGAGAGCGGGATTCCGCTGCTAGGCATCTGCTATGGATACCAGTTGCTGGTCCGCGCGAAAGGAGGGAAGGTCGTGAGAGCCGCGAAGAGGGAGTACGGCAGGTCGCGCGTCCGGATTCTGAAGAAATCGGGAATCTTCGCCGGAATCAAGAAGGACGAGGTGTTGTGCTGGATGAGCCACGGCGACTCGGCCACCGCCTTGGCGCCGCCCCTGTCTGCCCTTGCAGCGAGCGACGGCGCGCCCTTCGCAGCCGTTGCCACCAGGGACGGAAGGCAGGTCGGGGTCCAGTTCCATCCCGAGGTCTCTCACACCGAGTCGGGCGGTGTCATGCTCTCCAACTTCGCCCTGAGAATCTGCGCCGCCAAGAGGAAGTGGAGCATGGCCGGATTCCTTGACGAGTCGGTCGCGAGGCTCACGAGGCTTCGGGGAAGGGTGCTCTGCGCGGTGTCCGGAGGAGTCGATTCGTCCGTGACCGCGGTTCTGCTTCAGAGGGCAATCGGTCCGAGGCTGACCTGCGTGTTCGTCGAGACCGGGCTCCTGCGCGAGGGGGAGGGCGAGGCAGTCCGGAGGCTGCTCGGGCGCGACCTGAGAATCTCCGTGTCGACCGTGGACGCTGCCGACAGGTTCCTCGAAGGTCTGAAGGGCGTTGGGGATCCGGAGAGGAAGAGGAAGGTCGTCGGGAGGATTTTCGCTCAGGTCTTCGAGGAGTTCGTGAGGAGGAGCGGGCCCTTCGAGCACTTGGCTCAGGGAACTCTCTACCCGGACGTAATCGAGAGCGGGAAGTCCAGCGCGCCGGCGTCCGTGATCAAGACCCACCACAACGTCGGAGGACTCCCGACCGGTTTCAAGATGCACCTGGTGGAACCACTGTCTGAGCTGTACAAGGACGAAGTGAGAAGCCTGGGGGCCATGCTCGGGCTCCCCCAGTCCATTCTCCGACGACATCCTTTCCCCGGGCCCGGACTTGCGGTCAGAATACTGGGTGAGGTCACTCCGGAGAAACTCCGCATCTGCAGAGAATCCAACAGTATAGTCGAGGAGGTCATGCGGGAAGACGGCAGCTACTCGAAGGTCTGGCAGGCCTTCGCCTTCGTCGGCGACGACCGGGTGACAGGGGTGCTTGGGGACGAGAGGAGCCTGGGACATCAAGTGACTGTGAAGGCCGTGGAGTCGGTCGACGCCATGACGGCCGACTGGTTCAGGATGCCCCACCCGACCATCGAACGAATCTCGAGGCGCATCACGAACGAAGTGGAAGGGGTGGTCTCGGTCGCTTACGCGGTCTCTTCGAAGCCCCCCGCCACCATAGAGCCCCAATAGAATTCACGAAAAGGTTTGAAAGGCGACTCGGCGGGACGGCGGTCGATGCAGGCGACCGAGCGGGTTCTCGAAGTCGGCGAATTCAGGGTGAACTGCGCGACGGCCGGGAAGGGCAAGAACGTCCTGCTGCTCCACGGGAGCGACCACAGGGAGAACTGGAGGGTGTGGGAGCCCCTGCTGCCGCTGGGGGACGCATACAGCCTGGTCATGCCGGATATGATCGGCTATGGCAAGTCGTCGCTGCCCGAAGAGACGCCCGACTACGCGAGCCAGGCGGACACGATGAGGGACCTTCTGGAGAGGGTCTCGGTGGAGAAGACCGCGGTGATCGGGACAGGATGGGGGGGTCAGGTTGCGCTCGAGTTAGCGCTGAAGTGGCCTTCGATGGTGGAGGCGCTCGTGCTGATCTCGAGCTCCTACGACAAGGAGCAGCTGCCCAGGCTTCAGAAGCTGCGGAGGCCGGCACTGATAATCTACGCCGAGGACGACATGGTGACCCAGCTGAAGGCGGGCTACCTCCTCCGCGACGCCATAGGCACGTCGCGCCTCGAGATTCTGGGACCGGTCGCCTACGACCCGACCCACGACTTCACGATATCCCACAAGCTGCAGAAATTCAGGACGCCTCAGGTCCTGCAGCTGGTCAGGCTCTTCCTGTCGAACCCAGCGGCCATGATCGCCGAACCGCCCCAGATGGAAGACGAACTGCGCGGAATGGCCATGAGGAAGAAGCAGCCGGAGGAAGGCAGCCAGCCTATCTAGACGCCATCGCTACTCTTTCTTGTTCGTTCTTCTTCTTGACAGAGTAGCTGCTGGAGTCGCCGGCCGCGGCCTGGATGATCTCGTCTGCGAGAACCTCCTCCACGCTCTTCGGCGAGGAGAAGGCCGCCTCACGGACCCCCTCCGAGATGAACCGGAGAGCGAGGTCGACCCGCCTTACGGGGGAGATGTCGACGGACATGTGGTAGACCACACCGCCGTAGCTGAGCCGAGTAGTGTCCTCGTTGGGCGCGGAGTTCTCGATCGCCTTCACGAGTGTCTGCACAGGGTTCTCTCCTGTCTTGAGGTGGATTATCTCCATGGCCGTCTTCACGATGCTGGTCGCCCTCTGCTTCTTCCCGCCCATCCGCCCTGTGTTCTTTGCATACTTCTTCCCGAAGTGAGTGGTCATGTTGACAAGGCGCTCGACAATGTTCACCCGTGTCTTGGCGAACTTCTTGTGTTCGTGACGACCTCCTGAATGAGGCACCAGCATGGGCCTGAGGTTTATCACGCTCTGGAGGCCCTGGTCGGTCACCTTGGCGGTCGTAAGGTCCCACTTGTTCCAGAGGAGAAGGTTCGGATACTCGAGCGACTGCCTGCTCATCGCTATCTCCTCGGCTTCTCCTTCCTTCCGTACACCAGCTCGTTGAGCGAGACGCCGTTGACCTTGAAGACAGTCCAGCGGACGCCAGGTATGTCGCCCATGGCCCTGTGCATCGAACCTCCGATTCCCTGAAGCATCACCTCGTCGTGCTCGTCCACGAAGTTCAGAGCGCCGTCTCCCGGCAGGAAGGCGGTCACCTGCTTGCCGTTCTTGACTATCTGGACTCGGCAGCACTTTCTGATGGCAGAGTTGGGTTGCTTG
>DASPPF010000091.1:0-4917 GCA_035625575.1 Nitrososphaerales archaeon
CGTCGGGCAGGCTCGCACCGGCCTTCAGCGCGTATATCTTCGCCATGGGCAGTCCGCACCCGGCCAAAGGCTAAAAGGTTGGGACGGGGTTTTCGCTCCTGAATGCGGCTCCACCTCAACAAGCAGGGAATGAGGGTGCTGGGCGTTGCGGAGAGCTTCAAGCAGGGCGAGGAGGTCTCGCTGCTCGCGGGGGTCGTGATGCGAGGAGACCTAGTCGTGGACGGTTTTGCCTTCGGCAGGACGTCTGTCGGCGGAGACGACGCGACCCGCAGCATCGTCTCACTCTATCGGAGGCTGAAGCGGAACGACGTCAATCTGATCATGGTCTCGGGAGCCATCCTGAGCCTCTACAACATCGTCGACATCGACGAGCTGGCCGCGCGGACAAAGCTGCCAGTCGTCTGCCTGACATACAAGGAAACTACTGGCATAGAGGACTCGATTGTCCGTCATTTCCCGGAAAGAAGGGAGGAGAAACTCGAGGCCTACAGGAAGCTGGGCCAGAGGCGCCGATTCAAGCTCTCGTCCGGGTTCACGGTCTACGCGAGAACCGCAGGCATCAAGGACGGCGAGGCACTCAGGGTGGTCGACATGTTCACCATGCAGGGCTCGATTCCTGAGCCTGTCAGGGTTGCCAAACTGCTCGCCCGTGCGGGGGCCGGCCTCTAGACCATCTTGACCCCGGGGTTCATCATCCCCTTCGGGTCTAGCGTTCGTTTCACTTCGAGCATCACGTCGTAGGAGTGCGGGTACTGTCGCCGGACGTATGGCGCCCGAAGCATCCCGTCGCCGTGCTCTCCCGTGATCGACCCGCCCATCTTCCAGACAGCTCCAAAGCACTCTGCCATTATCTCATCGAGGATGTGCATGTCTGCAGTTGACTTGCTGTCCAGCAGGGGCCTCATGTGCAGGTTCGCGTCGCCCGCGTGGCCGTAGGAGATGTAGTCGAGCCCCCTCCTTTCGAACTCTCCCGCCACCAACCTGACGAGCTCGCCGAGCTGCGCGGGCGGCGCGACGAGGTCCTCAACGCCTGGGACCGGAGACCTGGTTCCCTTTCTCATGTCTGCGGCCACGGTGAGAGTCTCGTTCCGTATCTGCCACGCCTTCACGACGTCGCCGGGGTCGACCAGCGTGATTGGCTCAAAGCCGGCGATGGTGGCGTCGGCTGCCACCCTGTCTAGGACCTCCAGGGTGTCCGTCCGCGAATCGAATTCGGCGAAGACGACCAGCGGCTCCTCCGTTCTCGAGATGGTCCTGATCCTGTCCGCGCGCCCCGTCTGCTCGAAGACGGACTTGTCCACCAGCTCTATGGCGCTCGGCGCATACGCCCGGAGCGCGGCGACGAGCCGGTCCAGCTCTGCGAGGCTGGTCTCGAAGATGAGAAGCGTTTTCGCCCGCGGTTTCTGGAGGGTTCTGAACATGACGCTCGTTACGACCCCCAGCGTGCCCTCGGAGCCGACGAAGAGGCGAGGGAGGTCGAAGACGCCGTCGTGAACGACTTCCTCGAGCCTGTAGCCCGACGAGTTCTTCGTCACCCTGGGGACGTCCCGCGCTATCGAATCCTTGTTGTCCAGGAGGAGCTTGGCGACCCGTCCTGTGCTCCCACCCGCGGAGAGCGCCTCATCGATTCCCAGAGGCACGACGCTCACGAGTCCTTCCTCGGGCAGCACCACTCTCAGTTCCTCAACGTATTGGATTGTCGACCCGTACTTGTAGCTCCTGGAGCCGGATGAGTTGTTTGAGACCATCCCGCCCACGCTGCAAGTCTCGTAGCTCGACGGGTCAACGGGAACCCAGCGCGCCACGGTGTCTAGGAATCTGTTCAGTTCTGACTTGACCAGTGCTGGCTCGCAGACGACGCTACCCCGGTCTGCCAGAGTGGCCTGCCGCCTATCCTGAAGGAGGACAATGCCGCGCCCCACCGACTGGCTGGGTATGCCCGTCCCCGACCCGCGCGGCGTCAGTGGGAGCAGTCGCGCCTTGGCGGCCGCCATCGCTTCCATGACGTCAGCCTCGCTGGAAGCAACGTAGGCCGCAGCGGGGCGTATCTCGATGATGCCGGAGTCGCGGGAGAGCTCGCCCAGCTCTTCGTCGCGGACCAGGATCCTCATCGGCCGGTTCGTGGTCCGGCCCTATTTCGGCCTTCGGTTAGGCAGGCTTCACTATCACCGTCGCCTGCATCCACGGGTGGTAGATGCAGTGATAGGTGTAGGTGCCAGGAGTCGTGATTGTGACCTGGGCGGTCGAGCCCGGCTGGATGTTTCCGGTGTCAAAGACGCCGGCCGTATCTGAGGTTGCCGTGTGCACGGCGACGTCATCGTTGGCGAAGTAGAGAGTGTTGTTCTTGCCTATCACCACTGTAATCGTGTTGGGAGTGAATCCGTACTGCGTCTTCTGACCCGGCGAATAGCCAGAGGGGGAAGACGCGGCTCCTGAGGGGATGGTCACGTTCACGCAGGCCGAGGAGGGGCAGGTGACAGAGGGGGTCGTGGTCGTTGTGGTCGAAGTGAACACCGACGGTGCGACATTGAACTGGAAGTAGGCAAGGCCCGCAATCGAGGCCACAATCAGCACTGAGACGACTATGCCGACGGCGGCGGCCGTGGTCACTCCCTTCGCCATCAGACCCTTCGAGCCGCCCGCATCCAATCTCTGTATAAATCGTTTGGGGGGAGGAACCACCTGCCTGGAGGGGAGCCAAACCTAAAAATAGGTTGGCGGCACGCGGCGTCGGAGCACATGGTGGAAGAGAGCAAGGGCGCTTCTGGCCCCGACGCTCAATCGACGGACGAGAAGAAGCAACAACCGCCCGCTTCGCCCCCAGCGGCTGCGCCACAGCAGGCGAAGCCGACCGCGCCTCCCACGCCGCCTCCGCGTCCTCCAACTGCTGCCCCGCAACCGCGTCCGGCCGCTCCGACTCCGCCTTCGAGGCCATCGGTGCCGAAGAGCGAGGGCAGGCGCAACTTCGCGAAGGCCATCGTCGCCATTGCCGCTGTCCTGTCCATCGTGCCCTTCGTCCCCTGGGGGACCTACCTCTCCTCCTCGGTCTCGAGCACGGGTGCCTACAAGAGGCAGAAGGTCGTCGTGGATGACAACCCCCAGTACGGGGCTGCTGCTGGACAGACGGTCAACGTGAACGACCTCACCACTTTTCCTCCGGACTCGCACTGGGTGGTCACCTACCCAACCTCTGGGAGCCTCACCCAGGACACTCAGAATCCGGACACGTTCGTGAAGTATGAGCTTATCAGGCTGCCCGCCGGGTCGCCCTTCAACGGGGACACCAAGGACGCCGTCGCCTTCGTCGCCTTCAGCAAGGTCTGCGTCCACCTCTGGTGCAGTCCCAACTACAACCCGGCCCAGGGCCACGAGCAGTACGAGTGCCCTTGCCACGGAAGCATCTACGAGATTCCTGACGGACTCGCAAAAGGGGGACCGGCGTCGCAGCAGCCTCCTCCGACGAACGCCATACCCATGATGACGCTTACTGCCGATCCTGACGGGACGCTCAACATCGAGCCGCCGGTGTGGGACGTGAACCACAATGGCGTCCTCGGCTACGGCAGGTACTACACGAGCTACGAGAGCTACATCAAGCCCGAGGCCGAGGGGTCAGCGTAGTAGATGGCGCAGACCCAGACGGCGCAGCCGCCTAAGCGCAACCTCATCTCCAAGCTCTACCATTGGATAACCGACGGACTTCAGAGGACGGTCTACATGGGAATCCAGTACACATTCCCCAAGAGGTTCGTGAGCCCGCTCGGCTACCTCGGCGTCTTGACCGGAATCGTGTTCCTCGTCTTGGGCGTGACGGGGGGCGCGCTGATGATCTACTACCAGCCCACCCTGTCGGGCTGCGGTAGCCTCACCTGCGCCTTCTCCAGCGTCGCTAGAATCAACAACTCTGTGCCCTTCGGCTGGCTGCTGAGGAACATACACTACACCGCGTCCAACGCCATGGTCCTGCTCGCGGTTCTCCACATGTACTACCAGTACTTCAGCGGCAGGTTCAAGATCAAGAACGAGGTGCTGTGGGTGACGGGAGTCATATTCGGAGTAATCACAGCCGTAGAGGCCTACTCCGGCTACGACCTGATATTCAACCAGAGGGCGGGCCTCGCGATAGAGATTGGGTCCTCGCTCGCGAATGCCTCGCCGGTGATAGGCGGGGCACTAAGGCTCGCCACCTTCGGGGCCGGCTTCAGCGACTTCATCCTGAGGCTCTACGCCGCCCACGTTTTCATCTTCCCGATGATAATGCTCCTGCTCGTGTTCCTGCACTTCCCTCGCTACCTCGTCTTCGACCTGCCGGTTGTGTCGGCCGTGGTCGGCGCCCTCTTCATAGTCGCCGGCCTCTTCCCCGTCGGGCTCGGTGTCCAGTACTCGCCCAGCTCGCCCACGCTGACCATACCCGAATGGTACCTGACGGCGATCTACGCCCTCCTCAGGACGGAGTTCGACAAGTTCGTCATGGGGGCGCTCATGCCCGGCCTCCTGATTCTGATGGCAATCGTGATACCTTTCGTTGACACGTCGAAGAAGCTGAGCTGGAAGGACAGGCCCTTCTTCACGGCCCTAGGCATAACCAGCATCGCCGAGATTCTCGTGACGACCGCCTGGGGATTCTACATCAACCCGAACACTTCGCTCCCTACGCTCTCCAGGCTGCTCGTCCCGCCGTCTCTCTACTTCAGCTCGATGATCGGTGTTGCGGCCGTCTCGTTTCTCCTGACCTACTCCTTCCTGCACTACATCAAGTCGAGGGAGAGAGTGAGGAAGGCCGCCGCTCCACTCGGGCCGATCCTCACGAGGAAGTGGGTGTTCGTGATCTTCATCCTGCTGATTCTCTCTCAGGTGGCTCTGAACGGCTTGGCCGTGGCGGCCATGAGCCAGGGACTGAGGAACATGGCGCTCTTC
>DASPPF010000092.1:0-5611 GCA_035625575.1 Nitrososphaerales archaeon
TCCTGACCGCCGTCTTGATTTCGAGCAGGGTGAGCAGGAGGCTCAGGAGCGGATACGTCTTCTTCGGCGTCACCTTCTCCGCGTCCACCCTCCTCTTCGCCTCCTTTGTGGCGAGAGGGTCGGCGGCCCAATCGGTTCACAGCTACGGTGAGCTTGCGAGTGGAGCACCCTTCATCCTGCTGTCGCTGTTCCCGGTTCTGATTTCCGCCGCCGTGGTGGTGAGAAGACCCGCTGCAACCGAGGAAGAATCCAAGTTCTGGGACATCGATTCCAGGACGGCCCTCGAGTTCTGGTGTCTTACCCTCCTCGCATCGGTCAACTTCGTTCTTCTCATTTTTGAAACCATCCTCCCGAATCTTGGAATAATGTTCTCACCGAGCACGTTTTCACATGACCTCGTAAGCTTGCCCTTCGTCGCTGCGTTCTTCGTCCTGCTCTCCTACGACTGCCTCTCGGAACTTTCGACGAAGCAGAAGACGGGTGGCGTGGTTGCGGTGGCTCTTTCCTGGGGCACGGCTCTGCTGTACGCGGTGACGCAAGGCGGCAGCCCGATGTTTGACGCGGTCCTCCCGTTTGCTGCGGCGCTCCTCGCCTCCGCGCTGGTCGCCCTGGCGTTGACAGCAGCCGTCATTCCTCGCCGTCTTGCTGGGCCCACCACCGCCAGGTACGCGACCATGTTGGGCCTCTCCTTGCTGATGATCGGAGTCGCCTTCAGCTCGGGCATGCGGACCTCGGCTACCGGCAGCGTCGGAGTCGGTCAGAGCATCGGCGTTGGCGGCGTGAGCCTCACCGTCCTCAACATCAACACCGCGCCCATCGCCAGAACGGTCTACCTGCCAGGCCACGGAACCGTGAGCGAAAGCATCGACACGTCTGTAAGCTACTCGCTGGGCGGAAGGGCGTCGGGGGATGGGGTGGCCGCCCTGCGCTACTTCCCGGTACTCGATGAGTACGTCCCAGTGCCGTCGATTGAGAGTTCCGCGGGTGCGGACCTGTACGTGACCGTGAGCCAGACGCCTAGCGTCATCCAAGCCACTGCTGCGGCGTTCGAGAACGGAACCGCCACGGCGCCACAACAGGTTTCGGTCAACATCCAAACGATTCCTGATGTCTCACTCGTCTGGCTGGGCGCCGCAATTGTCTTCTTGGCGAACTTTGTGTACATTTTCGTGAGGCCGCCAAGTGACTCGCCCCAGGGCGAAAGAAAGCCCGAGGCCACGGCTGCCTAGTGGCTTTGAGCCTCGGGAGCGGGAATTAGGGATTCCCGTCCCTTCCCTCGACTTGAGTTGGGCGTTGCAAGCGCCCCAACCCGTTCGGTCAAACCCTTAAGTGGTGGGAAGTCTCGCGAACGTCGAGATTCATGCACCTAACACGTACGCATGGAGCAATGCAGGTCAACTACGGAGTTGTGGGAGTCGTACTGTTCGTCATCATCTTCGCTGCCTACCTCTACGTGTCAACCTCAGCATCCAGCACGACTACGACCCAGGCCACGGGGAGCACAGTGACCGCCACTGCAGGGACTTTCAGCATCCCAGCCAACGCGGTCGTAGTGGACATGCCCAACGACGGCGGATACGAGTACTCACAGTACACACCGGCCCAGATAACAGTCGTCGTGGGTGTGAACAACACGGTGGTGTGGACCAACCATGACGTCCTCGTCCACAACGTGATAGCCAGCAACGGGGCGTTCGACTCGGGCGACATTGGTCCAGGAGCGGCCTACGAGTTCACCTTCACGCAGGCGGGAACCTACACCTACCACTGCTCCTACCATCCAAGCATGTCGGGTATAGTTGTCGTAAAGAGCTCCTAGGCTCGCAGAGCTGCGCGGAATGACCTTGTCGGGCTAGGGTGCCTCTTGGCCTTGGGAGCTTCCTTGCCAATCCACGACCCATCGGGGCGACCCGCCGACGTCACCGCCGGCGCTGCTCGGCAAGCAGGGTCTTCCTCGGGCTGGCCGTCACCAGAGAAGCGAGCCGCTTGAAAGCGGACGAGAGTTCGTTTCGACGATCGATTGCCTCGACCGGACCCCTTGAGCTCACGGCCGCATCGAGAGGAACCTCAGTCAGAATCTTGGAGTCGAGCGCCTTCTCGACCAGGCGGCGGTCGGTCCTCCCGAAGGGGTAGGATTTGCTCCTTCCCTGCCTTGCCCACGCCATGTTGACCACCACTCCTCGGACTGGGATTCTCTCGCTCCTAGCCAACTGCCGCAATCGGGAGACAATGCTCACAGCGAAAGGCGACGGGGTGGTAACGAGGATTAAGCTCGATTTGGGCGCGAACAGCTCAAAAGCGGAGAGGGCTTCGTCCCCGGTCGTGGGAGGCAGGTCGACTACCAGGTAGTCCAGGCGCCCCCAGTCCGTAAGGGCGAAGACCTGATTCACCAGATTCTGCTTATCGCTTCCCCTGAGTGGAACGGGATTATCGCCTGTGAGGAGTGCCAGCGACATGACCTCGAGCCCCTCCCTCGTCTTCGGCTTCAACCCCTTCTCGGTGCTTTCGAGGGGTGGAGTCACCCCGAGGTAGCTGGGGAGGCTCGCTCCGTGGATGTCCAGGTCGAGGATTCCGGTCTTGTTGCCCGACCGGGCCAGGGAGAGCGCGAGGCAACTGGCTACGAAACTCTTCCCGACTCCCCCCTTTCCGCTTCCGACTAGAATCACCTCGCCGACGGCCCCCAGTTTCCTCCACGCATCCTCCCTCACGAAGCGAAGCCCGTCTGCGTCGTTCATCCCAAGACCAGCTTCCTGAGGCGGATGTCCTCGCCGCTGTTCGCACCGAAGTCGGCGCTTCCGCACCTTGGGCAGCGGATGAAGGAAGAGTAGAGCGATGGCAGAAAGTGAAGGGGGAGCTCCTTGCTGTCTGGTTCCCTCACTAGGAGCGAGTCGGTCGTTTGTTGAAGTTGCTTCTTGGCTTCGCTCATCGCCCAGCCGAATCCGCACTTGCGGCACTGGAACCTGGCTTCGACGATTCGCAACCTGACCTTGCAGTGCTCCAGTCTCGGGCCTTTCATGAGAAGCTTGATCAGCTCTCTCATGGCCTTCACATCGACCTGCATGAGCTCGCCCACGTCGACCTGGATTTCGCTGACCGCCTCAGCCTTGTTCCTGTCCGCCTCGGACACGGCGTAGTCGATTATGCTCTGGGCGATGCTCAGCTCGTGCAACGGAAGTCAAACCAATCGCGCTTATTTGAATCTTGGAGGACTTCGGAATCGCAGGACGAGAGCGAATGGTGCGGAATTCCGCGCGCGCCCGCTCGCAAAGAAGAAATCAAGGGCCCATCTGCGGCCCTGGCGCATGGGTGCTCCGGACGAGCATGAGAGCGGGGGAGACTCCCTGTCTGGGATTGACTCGGCAGAAGACAGCTACGCTGGGAAGATCGTCGTCCTCGGAATCGGAAATCCCTACATGAGGGACGACGGCATCGGGATCGTCGTAGCTCAGGAATTGAGGAAGAGAGGCCTGGGTGAAGACATCGTCGTGTACGACTCTCAAACGCTCGAGGCTTCGCTCATTTGGCAGTTCAGGGAGGCCGATGCCCTGGTGATTCTCGACGCGCTGACATCGGGCGCGCCTCCCGGGACTGTCTCGAGATTCAAGATTTCGCCAAGGGGCGCCCCGATAGAGGGAATTCCGAGCCTGCACGAGTTGCGTCTGCACGACCTCGTGGACCTCGCAGGGCTCGACTTGATCTCCTTCCCTGTGGTCATAGTCGCAGTCGAGCCGAAGGACTGCAGCATCGGCGAGGGGCTGACCGAAGAGATGAGGAGCGCTCTCCCCAGGGTCGTCGACGAGGTCACAAGGGTGCTGACCGAAATCTCTGCTACGAAGACGAGGAGCTCCTAGGACAGATCACGCTCCAATTGCCTGATTCAGTCAGGCCGGCGAAGCAGGGCTCCACTGGCTAGTCCCGAGCCTGCTATGCGAACTTCAGGAGGGAAGACGGGTCGACGTGCACTCGAACGATGGCGCCCGGGTTCGGCCGCCGAGTCGCCGTCACAGGCACCTCGATTCTGTGCTCTCCCACAGTCACCGTGCAGTAGTACTCGCGTCCGTTGTACCCGAATCCCTCTACTGTCCCCACGATGGAGCCGTCCGACGAGTCGGTCGCAAGCACCGCGTCATGCGGCCGGAAGGCGGCCAAAGACCCGTCGCTCGCACCCTTGTCGAATAGCAATGCTGGGAGCACATTCAACCTTCCTAGGAGCTTGGCGGATTCTATGCTTGCCGGTTTCCCGTAGACCTCTTCTGGAGTTCCTGACTGCACGATTCTGCCCTGCAGCATCACGGCCAGCCTGTCGGCGACCTCCAGCGCCTCCGCGGGGTCGTGCGTGACCCACACGGTTGTCACTCGCAGCTTCCTCTGGAGCCGCTTGAGCTCGTGAATGAGCCCGAGCCGGAGCGCCTCGTCGAGGCTGGAGAGAGGTTCGTCCAGCAGTAGTATCTCCGGCTTGACAATCAGCGCCCTCGCAAGAGCGACCCTTTGGGACTCCCCTCCCGACAGCTGCCGGGGGTACTTGTCGACGTCGACCTTCAGAGACACGAACTTCAGCATCTCCCCCACCTTGGCACGGATCGTCCCTTCGTCAGCTCCTCTGACGCTGAGCGGAAAGGCCACGTTCTCGTAGACCGTCATGTGTGGCCACAGGGCATAGTTCTGGAAGACCAGCCCGACCCCTCTGTCCTTGGCTTCCACGAACGTGCTCGCGGACGAGGCGACCCTTTCTCCGATCACAATCTCGCCCCTGTCTGGCTCGACGAGGCCAGCAATCAGGTTGAGCAGCGTTGTCTTGCCCGACCCTGACGGCCCGAGCAGGACGAGAATCTCTCCGTCCTCCGCTACCAGAGATAGGTCGCTGAGCACACTGCGGCCTCCCATCCTCTTGGTGACCCCTCTGACTTCCAGGCGCATTCCCCTCACCTCTGCCCCCCGACGAACAGTTCATCGATCCTCGCTCCTCCGAGCCTGCTCGCCAGGAGGATGATTCCCATGATGACGACCGTGAAGACCGCGAGCATGAAGTTCCCCTGCGCGTAGAGCGAAGGGTCGTTGGCGTTGAGGTATGTGAAAGCCAGGAACATGAGGGGCGGCGAGTGAAGCACGGAGTTCAGCGTCAGCCCAGAGCCCACGGAGAGCGGAGGGTAGAGAAACATCAGCGTGTCCACTTCCTTCGTGACGAACGCGAAGATTACTATCCAGCCCGCGAGGAGAGAGCTGCTCGTGAGCGGGAGGACGACGCGCCTGAGCGTGCGCCACACCGAAGCTCCCGAGGCGAAGGCGGCCTCTTCCTGCGACGCGTTCACCTGGTTGATGGCCGCTGTTCCCACCTGGAGCCCGAGCCCGAAGTGGATAACGACGTTCACCAGTATCACCAAGTAAATGGTCCCGAAGAGCCACTGCAGGGCCGCGGTGGACGTGACGGCAGTCAGATAGGCCGTTCCCAGGGCGGCGGCGGGAACCAGGAAGGGAACCACGGCCAGCAGGTAAATCAGGAACCCGACTGGCTTTTCCTTCATCCTGACCGAGAGATAAGACATGACGAAGCTCATGGCGACGCAGGCCGCGGAGGCGGTCGTTCCCAAGATTATCGTGCTCGAGATACTTG